>JACCUF010000441.1 GCA_013811975.1 Geodermatophilaceae bacterium
ACGACCCGCCCCTGGTCCAGGGAGCCGTACCGGGGGTTGATGTCTATGTCGAGGCCGGAGACGAACTCGGTCACGATGGGACCGACCGCCGCATCTACACCGCTGGCAGCCTCGGTCCGGATCTCGCTCCGGACCTCTTCGAACGACGGCACCTCGAGAGAGGCTACGTAGCCCACCACGATGCCCCCGGTGTCAGGGATCGCCACGGTGAAGCCCTGACCGGCCGCGGTCTGCGCGACACTGGGCAACAGCGGGCCAGGTACGTCGGTCAGCGGGGCCCTGCGCAGCGTCGGTTGGGTGTTCGGACCGGCGTAGGTGGCGGCCAGGTCGTCGTAGGAGGCCGGGTCGGCCAGCACGGTGGCAAGAGTCGTGTCAGCGGTCTCCTGATCGGGCACCGTGATGAAGCCAAGTTCGATCATGGAGAGCTGGTCCTTGATCTCCTCGTATCGCTGCCGGAGCGCCGGCTCCTGGGTCGGGCCGTCCAAGCCCTCCTCGGCCGCGATGGCCGCCCGGATGAGCGCCTGGCGGACGTTCTCCCGTACGTCGAGTTCGGAGAGCATCTGCTCGGCCGCCAACTGGGCGAACACATCCTCACCGCCCTGCGGGCCGTCGCCGGAGAGGAGTTCATCGAGCTTGTCCTGGACCTGACGGTCGGTGACTTCCACGCCGTAGTCGGCACTGAGAATGCGGTAGATGCTCTGCTGCACCAGCTGACTGAGCACCAGGCGCTGATAATCAGCGTCGCCGGGCTCGACCACGGCGGCGATGTTCTCGTCCGCCAACCGCTGGTCGACGGCGGCGGCAAGCTCATCTGTCGAGATCGTGAGGTTCTCGACGTAGGCGGCGACCGCGGGCTCGGTTCGGCACCCGGCGAGGGCGGCGACGACAAGAACTGTCACGACAGGCAGGATCAGGGAGAGGCGACGCACGAGGGTCAGGTTCTCACAGGTGACTGACGGCTATCGCCGCTGAGTCCGAGTAACCGTGGCACCGGCCGACAAGAACTCTCGGCGGATTCTCACTGTCCAAAGGTCGTGAGCGCGCAACGAGCAGTGCGGCTGCACCCAGGACGCTCATGATCATGTCGGCGAAGTCACCGGCGCGCCGACGAGGTCGGTCACCAACCGATGCAGCCAGTCCAACAGTGCGATTCCGCGCAGCAGCTCCTCGGGTCCAACCGGGCGGCGTAGGGACAGCACCTGCGAACCGACCTTGTAGACCGAATCGGGGGCGAGCCGGGTCAGTCGCAGCTGGGCTGAGTCGGGCAACCGGATCGGGGTGATCCGGATGACCCTTCCTTGCAGGGAGATCTCGGTTATCCCGTACGCGCGCATTGCCGCTCGGAACCGAGCGACCGCGAGTAACGCCAGGACCTCTGGTGGTGGCGGTCCGTACCGGTCGGCCAGTTCGGCCTCGACCTGCTCGGCGACGGTGTCGTCAGTGACCGCCGCCAGTTTGCGATAGGCCTCCATCCGCAGTCGTTCGCCATCGATGTAGTCGTGCGGGATGTGCGCATCGACGGGGAGGTCGACCCGCACGTCAGCGGCTTCGCTTGCGGGTGCCTCACCCTTGAAGTCCGCCACCGCCTCGCCGACCAGGCGGATGTACAGATCGAAACCGACCCCCGCAATGTGCCCGGACTGCTCGCCGCCCAAGAGGTTTCCGGCGCCACGGATCTCCAGGTCCTTCATCGCGACCGCGATCCCCGAGCCCAGGTCGGTGTTCTGGGCAATGGTGGCCAGCCGGTCGTAGGCGACCTCGGTCAAGGGTCGCTGCGGGTCGTAGGTGATGTAGGCGTACCCCCGTTCGCGGCCGCGCCCGACCCGGCCGCGGATCTGGTGCAGTTGGGACAGGCCGAGCAGATCGGACCGCTCGATGATCAGCGTGTTCGCATTGGCGATGTCCAGCCCGGACTCCACGATCGTCGTGGACACCAGAACGTCGAAGTCACGTTCCCAGAAGCCCACCATGGTCGCCTCGAGCTGATCCTCGCTCTGCTGTCCGTGGGCGATCGCGATCCGGGCCTCCGGGACGAGCTCCCGCAGCCGTGCGGCGGCCTTGTCGATCGACTGCACCCGATTGTGGATGTAGAACACCTGCCCGTCCCGGAGCAGTTCCCGCCGTACGGCCGCGGCCACCTGGCGCGGTTCGTGCGCGCCGACGTAGGTCAGGACCGGATGGCGCTCCTCCGGCGGTGTGGCGATCGTCGACATCTCCCGGATTCCGGTCAGGCTCATCTCCAGCGTTCGCGGAATGGGGGTGGCCGACAGGGTCAGCACGTCGACGGCTGCGCGCAGAGTCTTCAGGTACTCCTTGGCCTCGACCCCGAAGCGCTGCTCCTCGTCGACGATCACCAGCCCGAGGTCGCGGAACTTCGTGCTTGGCTGCAGCAGCCGGTGCGTCCCGATCACGATGTCGACGTTGCCCGCGGCCAGCTTGGCAAGGGTGTCAGCCTGCTGAGCCGCGGAGTTGAAACGGCTGACCATCGCCACAGTCACCGGGAATTGCGCCATCCGCTCCGAGAAGGTAGTGAAGTGCTGCTGGGCGAGAAGCGTGGTCGGCACCAGGATCGCCACCTGCTTGCCGTCCTGTGCCGCCTTGAACGCCGCCCGTACGGCGATCTCGGTCTTGCCATAGCCCACGTCGCCACAGATGACCCGATCCATCGGGATCGGCTTTTCCATGTCGGCCTTGACCTCGTCGATGGCCGCGAGCTGGTCAGGTGTCTCGACGTAGGGGAAGGCGTCCTCGAGTTCGTGCTGCCAGGCGGTGTCCGGGCCGAACGCGTACCCCGGAGTCGACATCCGCGCGGCGTAGAGACGGATCAGCTCGGCGGCGATCTGCTTGACCGCCTTGCGGGCCCGCCCCTTGGTCTTGGCCCAGTCCGAGCCGCCGAGCTTGCTCAGCGCAGGGGACTCGCCCCCGACATACCGGGTCAGCAGCTCCAGGGCATCAGTTGGTACGAACAGTCGATCGTTGGCCTGGCCGCGCCGCGACGGCGCGTACTCCAGGATGAGGTACTCCCGCTCGCCACCGTTGATCGTGCGCCGAATCATCTCGAGGTACCGGCCGATTCCGTGCTGGTCATGGACGACGAAGTCGCCGGGCTGCAGCTGAAGAAGGTCAATGGTGTTTCGCCGTCGAGAGGGCAGCCGGCGCATCTCCTTGGTCGAGGTCCCCCGCTGCCCGGTCAGATCGCTCTGGGTGGTCAGCGCCAGCTTGAGTTGCGGCGACCGGAACCCTTCCTCGATCTCGGCTTGGGCGATGTAGACCACGCCTGGGCTGAGTTCGGCCGGCAACTCCGGCGCGATCGAGACCGCAAGACCGGCGGCGGTGAGCTGCTCGGCCGCGCGCTGGGCCGGCCCCGGGCCGGCAAAGGCCAGGACGACCCGCCACCGGTCGCGCGCCAGCTCGGCGGTATCGCGCAGTGCTGTCTCCAAGTCCCCGCGGTATCGGATCGCCGGACTCGCCCGGAGCACCAGCGGGTGCTCGGTGTGGTGGTCACTGGCCAACTCGTCACTGACATCGAGGGCGCCGACCGTGGACCAGAGCAGGCCGCGGCCGATGGCCTCCCGGCGGGTCTCCTCCAACGATCGCAGCGCCGAGCCGCTCAGATCCAGTGGAGCCTTCGCTCCCACGGCCGCGCCGGACCAGGATGCGTCGAGGAATTCCTGCGAGGTACGGACGAGGTCGCTGGCCCGTGCGCTGACCCGCTCCGGTTCGCAAACCAGAACGTGGGCGCCGTCGGGCAGCAACGCCGTCAACGCGACCATCGGGCCGTTGACCAAGAGCGGGGTGAGCGCCTCCATCCCCTCGATCGCGCGTCCGTCTGCGACGGCGTCGAGCATCTCGCTGAGGTCGGGATAGTCCGCAGCCAACTCACCAGCGCGTCGTCGTACGTCGTCGTTGAGCACCAGTTCCCGGCACGGCGGCGCGATCAACTGCTCGACCTTGGTGTCGATGGATCGCTGATCACTGGCCGAGAACGGTCGCAGCTCCTCGACCTCGTCGCCCCAGAACTCGACCCGGATCGGGTGTTCCTCGGTAGGCGGGAAGACATCCAGAAGACCGCCACGTACGGCGAACTCGCCGCGCCGCTCGACCAATTCGACCCGGGTGTAGGCGGCATCGACCAGGCGGCGCACCACGGTATCGAGTTCGATGCTCTGCCCGGCGATCAGCTCAACCGGTTCCAGATCGGCCAGTCCCGGCGCCATCGGCTGCAGAAGGCTGCGGGCCGGGGCCACGATCACCCGCAGCGGGTCGTGCGGCGCTGGATGGACGAGTCTGCGCAGAACCGCCAGTCGGCGACCGACCGTGTCAGCGCGTGGTGAGAGCCGTTCGTGCGGCAGCGTCTCCCAGGCCGGGAAGACCTCGACCTGGCGATCGCGCAGTAGACAGCGCAGGCCGGCGGCCAGGTCGTCTGCCTGCCTGGACGTGGCGGTCACCGCGAGCACCGCTCGATTCGCACCGCCACGTTCGCGTTCGCCGGCAATCGCTGCGACCACGACGGGATTCATGGCCGGGATCGTCTGGACGTCCACCCCCGTACGGCGGGCTGCCTCGGCGAGATCCCTTCCGTCGCCCTCGGCGAGCACGGCCTCGAGCAGCCCAGAAAGCGGCACGTGCTCCCCTACTTCGGATTGATGTGGCGCCGCAGACGTCAGAGCACGGGCGCACGATCCAGATTAGCCGCTCCGGCTCTGCCGGTTCATTCGGACGTTATGGGCGGTGCAACTCGTTCTGGGCAGCTACGACACCCCTTGTGACGATCATCGTCACGGCGCGCGCGGCATCGTCGAGGATCGCCGGAAGGTCCGTCCGTTCGGCGGCGTTGAAGTCGCGAAGGACGAAGTCTGCCGGAGATTGCCGCCCGACCGGTCGACCGATTCCGATCCGGACGCGGACGTACTCGGGACTGCTCACCGATCGGGTGATCGAACGCAGACCGTTGTGTCCGTTGTCCCCGCCACCCTGTTTGATCCGGACGGTGCCGAACGGCAGGTCCAGTTCGTCGTGGAGCACTATCAACGACGCGGGCTCGGCCTTGTAGTAGTCGAGCAATGGCGCTACGGCCTGGCCGGACTCGTTCATGTACGTGGTCAGCGTGGCCAGGACCACCCGGGCCCCGGCCAGGCGGGTGGCCGAGCACACCACCCGGGCCAGCCGTGCGGGTCCGCGCTTGAGGACGACGTGCTCGGCCGCCGCGATGTCGGCCACCGCCATCGCCCCCACGGTGTGTCTGTGCCCTGCATAGTCCGGACCCGGATTGCCCAGGCCCACGACAACCGCGCAATCCCAGCCATCGCACACCGGATCGGGTCTGCCAGTCGTGCTCTCGAGCATGGCGTGAGCCATGGCCAGCATCCGGATCGCCTAGTCGCCGACCCAGGACGCTGTGCCGTCGGCTAGCTCTCGGAGTCCTGGGAGGAACTGGATGAGGCGCCCGCCGAGCTGTCGGAGGATCCGCTGTCCTCCGCCTCGGCCGCGGCCTCGGCCTCTGCCTGGATCTCTTCGTCGGAGGCGTCGCGCTCGATGCCGACCTCGGCCTCGGCCTCTTCCAACTCAGCCTCGAGCTCTTCGGCAGTCGGTGCGGCCAGGAAGCCGACGACCAGGTTGTCCGCCTCGGTCACCAGGGTCGTGCCGGAGGGCAGGGTCACGTCGCCAGCGAAGATCGACTGCCCAACGGTCTTTCCCTCGATCGGGACATCGAAGCCCTGCGGGATGTGCGTCGCCTCGGTCTCGACGGTGAGGGTGGTGAGCTCCTGGTTGATCACGGTCTCAGGGGCGGGATCCCCGATCAAGTGCACCGGCACCTCGACGGTCACCTTCTCGCCGCGACGGACGAGCAGCAGGTCGATATGAGTGAATTCCGGGCGGATCGGATGCCGGGTAACGGCCTTGGGCAGGGCCAGGTGGGTCTCCCCGTCGATCGCGACGGTGAGCAGCGTGTTGGAACCACCCTTGAGCGCCTTGGAGAACTCCCGCGCCGACAGTGACAGGTGCCGCACGTCCTCCCCGTGGCCGTACAGGACGGCGGGCACGAGTCCGGCTCGGCGGGTACGCCGTGCATAGCCCTTACCGAATTCGGTACGTGACTGCGCGGTGATGCGGACTTCGGCCATGAGAGTGCCTCCGGGGCAAGATCGGGCTGCGTGACTGTGGCTGGCTGAATCGGACGTCTGTGAATGTCGAGGCGGTGCGCGTAGGTCGGATGCTTTCGCCGAGGGATGTTCCAGCGGAGTCAGACTCACAACACCGCCGTCGATCACGGAGCTGGGCCAGATAAGGCCTCGCTCCCTCGCCGGACTGCGGGCAATGATACCCGGATGGCAGATTGCGGCCGGCAGCGGCGGCGCCGGAACGTCAGTTGAGCGTCGTCAGCTGTCGCCGTCGAAGAGACTGGTGACCGAGCCATCTTCGAAGACTTCCCTGATCGCTAATGCCAGCAGGGGAGCAATGGACAACACGGTGAGCTTGTCGAAGCGACGCTGCTCGGGAATCGGAAGCGTGTTGGTGACCACGACCTCGCTGACCCGGCTCTCCTTCAGTCGATCCACGGCCGGCCCGGACAGGACACCGTGGGTCACCGCGACCGTCACCTCGACAGCACCGGCTTCGAAGAGCGCATCCGCGGCTTTGGTGATCGTCCCTCCGGTGTCGATCATGTCGTCGACGACCACACAGTGCCGCCCCGCGACGTCACCGACTACACGGTTCGCGACGACGTCGTTGGGCCGAGTGATGTCCCGGGTCTTGTGGATGAAGGCCAGCGGAACGCCGCCGAGGCGCTCGGTCCAGCGTTCGGCGACGCGAACCCTGCCGGAGTCCGGCGAGACCACGGTGATGTCCTTGCCCTGCCACCGCTTTCGCACATGATCGACGAGTAGGGACAGGGCGAACAGGTGGTCCACCGGTCCGTCGAAGAAGCCTTGGATCTGTGCGGTGTGCAGGTCGACGACCATCAACCGATCGGCGCCGGCCGCGTGGAACATGTCTGCCACCAAACGCGCGGAGATCGGTTCACGTCCACGGTGCTTCTTGTCCTGGCGGGCGTACGGGAAGAACGGCGCCACCACGGTGATCCGCTTCGCCGAGGCACGCTTGGCGGCGTCGACCATGATCAGCTGCTCCATCAGCCAGGTGTTGATCGGAGCGGTATGGCTCTGGATGATGAACGCGTCGCTACCCCGTACGGAGTCGTCGAAACGGACGTACAACTCGCCGTTGGCGAACTCGTAGCTCGTGACCGGCGTCGGAGTAACGCCGAGCCGATCGGCGATGTCGATGGCCAACTCGGGATAGGCCCTGCCGGACAACAGCATCAGACTCTTGTGAGTCTGCTGGCGTATCGCGCTCATGATTGCTTCGGGCCGTTTGCGGCGCTGTTGCCCGGTCCGGAGTCCTGCGTCCCGGACTCTTGCGCGGCCCGAGCCGCCGCCTCGGCGGCTGGGGTACCGGGCCGGCGCAATCGCACCCAGCCTGCGATGTTGCGCTGCCGTGGCCGGGACACCCCCATGGCCCCCGGCGGTACGTCCTCGGTGATCACCGAGCCGGCCGCTGTGTAAGCCCCGTCGCCGACTGTGACCGGAGCGACGAACATGTTGTCGGCCCCGGTGCGGGCATGGCTACCAATCGTGGTGCGGTGCTTGGTGATTCCGTCGTAGTTCACCGTTACCGTGGCCGCCCCGATGTTGGTGTGCTCGCCGATCGTGGTATCACCGACGTAGGACAGATGCGGAACCTTGCTGCCCTCCCCGACCACGGCGTTCTTGAGTTCGACAAATGCACCGGCCTTGGTGGCCCTGCCCAACGAGGTGCCGGGCCGAAGGTAGGTGAACGGGCCGACACTGGCTCCAGGTCCGATCTCGGCACCGGTGCCGTACGTACGGAAGACGATCGCAGCTTCGCCGACAACACAGTCGGTGAGGGTGGTGTCCGGACCTAGGACTGCGCGTGGCGCGATCGAGGTACAGCCGTGCAGCTGGGTTCCGGGCAGCAGCTTCGCATCGCGACCGACCTGCACGTCGACATCGATCCAGGTCGTCACAGGGTCGACGATCGTGACGCCGGCGGCCATGTGCCGCCGGAGCACCCGCTCGTTGAGTGTGCGACCGCGGGCGGCAAGTTCGATCCGATCGTTGCAGCCCAATACATCAGTCGGGTCGGCTGCCACGTGCGCGGCGACGGTCTTCCCGTCGGAGAAGAACAGCCCCACCGCGTCGGTGAGGTACTGCTCGCCCTGCGCATTGCCCGTGCGCAGGCGATCCAGCGCCGCGGACAGCGCAAGTCCGTCGGCAACATAGGCGCCGGCGTTGACCTCGTCGATGGACAGCTGCTCGGGATCGGCGTCGCTGTGTTCGATGATCCCGACGGGAGCCCCAGTGCTGTCGCGGAGAATCCGGCCGAGGCCGTACGGGTTCTCGACCCGCGCGGTCAGGACCGTCATCACAGCCTCAGCGCTGCGGTGAGCGGCCAACAACTGAGTCAGCGTGTCCGGGGTGAGCAAGGGCACGTCGCCGTTGAGGACGAGCACCGGTCCAGTTCCCCGGACCTGTTGGAGGGCCAGTCGCGTCGCGTGTCCGGATCCGAGCTGTTCCTCCTGAACGACCAGCTCAGCGTCCGGAGCGATTCTGGCCAGATGCTCAGCCACCGCCTCACGCCCGGCCCCGATGACGATCAGGTGTTGCGCGGCCTGCAACGGCACTGCGGCGGCAAGCACATGACCGAGCAGGCTGCGCCCGCCGATCTCGTGCAGAACCTTCGGGGTCGCCGATGCCATCCTGCTGCCGATCCCAGCGGCGAGGACCACAACGGCGGACAGACCCGATGAACTCACTCGCGATCCCCTCGGTCGATGTCGCATCTCACCAGCTGGTCCGGCGGTGTGGCTGGGGGACTCGGACTCGAACCGAGACTGCACGGCTCCAAAGGCCGGCGGGCTGCCGATTACCCCATCCCCCATCAACTGGGCACAGTGGAGTCTAGCCAGGCAGCGCAGAGCTGCTGGCCGACTACCTTCAACCCGATGAGCACCAACTCGAGTCCGGCCCGGATCCGGATGACCGGGGCGCAGCGGCGTCAGCAGCTGCTCGACGTGGGCCGGACGCTGTTCGCCGAGCGCGGGTTCGAGGCGACCTCCATCGAGGAGATCGCCGCGCGGGCCCAGGTCAGCAAACCCGTGGTGTACGAGCACTTCGGCGGCAAGGAGGGCCTCTATGCCGTCGTCGTCGACCGAGAGATGCAGCGGTTGCTCGGGAACTTCACCTCAGCGCTGCAGGGCGAGAACCCCCGGGAATTGCTCGAACAGGCCGCCTTCGTCCTGCTCGACTACATCGAGGACGAGACCGACGGATTCCGGATCCTCATCCGGGATTCGCCGGTGGCCAGCACGACCGGCACCTTCTCGTCACTGATCTCCGAGATCGCCAGCCAGGTGGAGTACATCCTCGAAGGCCAGTTCACCGCCCGTGGGTTCGAGACAGAGCTGGCCGGCCTCTATAGCCAGGCGTTGGTGGGCATGGTCGCCCTGACCGGACAGTGGTGGCTCGAGGTCCGTAAACCCAGGAAGCAGGAGGTGGCCGCGCACCTGGTCAACCTCGCCTGGAACGGGCTCTCACATCTGGAGGGCAAACCGAAGCTGGCCGCGGCCCGACGGCAGTAGCTGACCTGGGTTGCCTACGGGTTGTCCACCAGCACCGGTCGGCCCGTGAGTAGGGCCAGGATGTTTTCCCAGGATGCGGAGCCTTCTTCGAACACTCCGCTGTGTGAGTCGAAGCCGTTGATCGGCATCCCATTCGCATAGTCGCCGGTCTCCAGCTGGGTCACATCGTCGAGCAAGCTCGGTGAAGCGCCGTGCACGAATGGACCAAACCACGGGGTCACGTCGAACGGAGCTTCCATGGCGTAGACCGCATAGGCGTCGAGTGCCGCCACGACTTGGTTGCTGCCCCGCCCGGCGCCGATGCCTGGTGAGTTGACGAACAGCAGGCTGTCGGCCGACAGTCCCGAGGCCGTGGACATGGCCAGCGTCAACCCGCCGTAGGAATGGCCGATCACCGTGACGGGGACTTCCACGCCTGGCCCTTGATCGTCGATCTCCTGCTGGACCGCGAAACTGAAGTCGACCAGCGGCTCGACGAGGGCCTCGGCATAGCCGTCGGACAGCGCGCTGGGAACCCCGTCCGGAAAGTCGCCTCCGGCCCAGACGATCATCGCGAGCTGCTCACCGTCCCGGGCTGCCTGCTCGACGAGCGTCCTGGCCTCGTTGGACTTGTTCCACATGTCCGGCGCATCGGTGCCTACGCCCGGAACCAGAACCCCGACGGCATCGGTCTCGGTGTTGATCGTGCCGACCAGCTCCGCCCACGCCCCGTCGCCGCTCGGGTCGAAGGACAGGATCTTCCGGCCGCGGTAGTCCGGCCACGGCGGACCCGCCGGGTTGCCGTAGTCGCTGGTCGGCTCGGTGAGCAGGAGTTCGTACTGCTCGATCCTGGCGTCCAGATCCACCATGCGCTGCCGAGCAGCCTCGCGGTCGGGATCGTAGCCACCCTCGTAGCCGACCGGCGGCGGCTCATCGACCCCAGCCTGGGCGGCAACCTGGGCACGCTCCTGCCTCGCCTGGTGCACAGCGTCGGCAACGCGGACCCGGTTGGCCGCGATCCGGTGCTGGAAAGGCATTCCGTTCAGGTTGCCCACAACGGTGGGAAACAGCGCCGCCAGCATGGCCAGCTCCTCGGCGGGTATGCCGGCCAATATCCCGGCCACCTCGGCGACCCGTTCGGAGCTCGCCGCTCCGTACGCGGCGCCGGACTCGTCTCCTCTCAGCATCATTGCAGCGAGTGCCAGCGCGGCCTCGAACGGATCCGCGGACGTCAGATCCGGTCGGCGGGAGACCAGCAGGGCGGCGAGGTCGGCATCGTCCTCCGCCGACCGGATGAGCTGCTCGGGCGTCATTCCCCAGTACTGCCGGGGCATTCCGGATCGCGGACCGGTGACCGGAAGGCCGCTGTAGACAATCGTCATTCCGGCACCGCCCGCGGGACCGGAGCTCATCACCGCCAGTACGTTTGGCACTGTTGGCCCCTCGCGGAACTGGCGGCCGCGGTCCTCCGCGGCAATGCTGAGCGCCGTGTCGGCCACCTCCGCCTCCGCGGTCAGCTCGGTCCAGACTCGCCAGCGCGCATCGTCGTACAACGTCTCGTGCATCTCCGGCTCGACGTTGTCATAGCCCGTGGCCCGAGTGATCCAGAATCCGTTGGCGCACGCGGACTCCCAGCGTTGCACGAGTTCGTCGCGGAGCCGCTTGAAGGTGGCCACATCCGCTGCCCAACCGAGCGTGACCTGCTCGGCGTAGAGCATCGCCCCGACCACATCCTGCAGTGTGTAGAACTGATCACCGATCCGATCACCGATCATCGGATGGAGCACTTCGGAGAAGGATTCCGCCACTGATCGCAGCACGAAGGGCAGCGAGTTCTGTTGTCCGGTCAGCTGAGCACTGACCCGGGCGAAGCCCTGCGCCTGCTCGCGGATCCGCAATGGTTGGGCACCGGTGTCCGCTGGATCGAACTCAGGCCCGGACATCGGCCGACCTCCCAGTGATGACGCTCATTGCGACTCGGCCGAGGCTAGGTGGGCAGGGACCGGCCGCGGATCCGTTCACGGTCTTCTGTGGATAAACCAGCCGCTCCCTGTGGAAACTGCCGGGCCGTTTGCGGTCTCAGCGTCCGGAACGGGACAGCCGCGGTCCCGGTGCCGGGCCGCTGACGACCCGGACGCTGACGAACAAGCCTTCAGCCGAGAGCCGGGCGGCCAACGTGATCGCGTGTTCGGCGTCCCTGGCCAGGTAGGCGACCGTTGGTCCGGAGCCGCTGATCAGCTGACCCAGGGCACCGGCCTCCTCGCCGGCACGCATGGCTCGGCGCAGGTCCGGCCGAAGGGACAGCGCCGCGGGGGCCAGGTCGTTGCCCAGCGATCGACCGAGCAGCTCCGGGTCGTCACGTCCCAGCGCCGTCAGCACACCAGTGAGGTCGTTGGCGCCGGGCAGCGGTCGCTGCGTGCGTAACCGGTCCAGTTCGGCATAGACCGTGGGGGTGGGCAATCCCCCGAGCGCAATCCCGAGCACCCAGTCGGTACGACCGCGGCTGAGTACGGCGCTGAGCCGGTCACCCCGGCCGGCACCGAGCGCGACGTTGCCGTGCAGGCAGAACGGGACGTCACTGCCGAGTTCGGCTGCCAATTCCTCCAGCTGCTCCCGGGCCATAGCCGTTCCCCACAAACCATCCAGAGCCACGAGGGTGGCCGCGGCATCGGCGCTGCCGCCGGCCAGTCCCGCGGCCACCGGAATCTGTTTGTCGAGGGTGATCGCGGCGTCGGCATCGAGACCGGTCCGGACGGCCAGCAGTGCCGCGGCCCGCCAGGCCAGGTTCGTGGAGTCGACCGGAACCGCGGCGCTCTCCGGGCCCGTGACCGCCAGCGTCAGCCCGTCGCCGGCCCGGACACGGGAAACCGTCACCGTGTCGAACAGGCTCACGGCCAGAAACACCGTAGTGAGGCTGTGGTACCCGTCCCCGCCGGGCGGATCCACTGCCAGGAAGAGGTTGATCTTGGCCGGTGCGCGCACCGCGATCGACATCATCGCGCCGACCGTAGGGATGCGATCCTGGCGAACTGTTCGACCCCCAACTGCTCCCCGCGGGTCAGCGGATCGATGCTGGCGGCCCGCAAGATGGCCTCGGCGTTGGCGGCACTACCGGCCCACCCGGACAGCGCCGCGCGCAGCCCCTTGCGGCGGCTGGCGAAAGCGGCGTCGATGACCGCGAAGACTTGCGCCCGGGGGGCCAGAACGGGACCCTGTCCGCCCCCGTCCGACCGAGTCCCAGCTTCGTCTGGGCGCTTCGCCCAACGGCGGAAGGAGACCAGTCCGGAATCGACCCGCGGCACCGGCCAGAACACCTGGCGGCTGATCGGCCCGGCCCGGCGGACGTCGGCGTACCAGGCCGCCTTGACCGACGGCACCCCGTAGGCGGGGCTGCCCGGCGCCGCTGCGAGCCGATCGGCGACTTCGGCTTGGACCAGGACCAGCCCGTGCTCCAGGGTAGGAAAGCGCTCCAGCAATGTGAGCAGCACCGGGACCGAGATGTTGTAGGGCAGGTTGGCCACCAAGGCCGTCGGCGTCTCGGGCAAGGACGAGAGTTGCAGCGCATCCGCGGTGAGCACCACCAACCGTCCTGTGGCATCCGGCGCCCAGCGTCGGATCGTCTCCGGCAACGCCTCGGCCAAGCGGGCGTCAACCTCGACCGCCACAACCCGAGCACCGACGTCCAACAGTCCTAGGGTCAGCGAACCCAGGCCAGGCCCGACCTCGAGGACGACCTCATGGGGGCCCACCGCCGCCACTCGGACGATCTTACGGATCGTGTTGGAGTCGTGCAGGAAGTTCTGGCCCAGCGACTTGGTGGGCCGCAGATCGAGAGCGGCGGCCAGCTCGCGGATCGCCGCCGGTCCCAAGAACTGCGTCATGGCCGACCTTCAAGCCGGGCCCGGCCTCAGCTTCGGCTCAGTCGAATAGGTGAAAACCGCAGGCCGGCCACGGTGAACTCCCGCGCGCAGCGAAAGTGACCTCGCCGACCGCAATCTGCTGTTCCCGGGTGGCCAGGTGCGGCAACGGAGCATAAGCGCCACCGCCATTACCCAGCCAGGTTTGCCGGTCGTACTGCAGCCCACCGTAGTAGCCGTTGCCGGTGTTGATGGCCCAGTTACCGCCTGCCTCGCACCGGGCGAGTGCGTCCCAGTTGAGGCCGCCCGCCCGGGGGGGCGGAGGCGCACCGGTGTTGGCCCCGCCTTCGCTACGGGTGTCACCACCACCGGAACTCGGGGTCGGGCTCGAGCTCGGGGTGGAACTCGAGGTCGGGGTGGAGGGTCGTGGCTTGGTTCCGACCCGGGCGACTTCGTTGACTGGTGCAACATTGATCCTGATGGCGACTTCGTGCCGGGCAACCTCGACGCCATCGTGAGTCGTGACCCGATAGTTGACGAAGCGCTCACCCAGGACACCTGGGGTGTCCACCTCGCGTTCGCCTACGAACAGCGTGTCGTCCGGGGTATCGGTCACTGTGAAGGGCAGCGGCTCGACGACCGGGAAATCGAGGACAGCGACTCTGATGACCTGCAGGCGCATGCGATCGAGAAGTGGCTGGGTCCGGTAGAGCGAGGTCCAGTCCTGGGGGCTCACGTCGAGGCCCTGTTCGTCAAGGAAGTCCTCGACGTCAGTTGCAGTGGTCACCACCTCCCGGGTCTGGCCATCGATGGTCAGCGTGATCAGCCGGGGAGTGTTGATCGTGAGATCCATGCCGTCAACCGGGACGCGTTCGCCGCGCGAGGCTGACACCTCGAGCTGGGACTGCCGGAAACCGAGCTGATCGAGTGCCTCATCCACCGAGCGTGCCGTCGTGTAGACCTCACTGGTTACCCCGTCGACGGTCAGGTTCAGCAGCCGGCCGCGTTGCAGTGCGATGCTGGATCCATCCTGCACGCGGGTGCTCGCGTCCGGAACCACAACATCGTGCTCGGCGACCTCGAGGTCGGCGCTGTCGAGGACGCCCTGCACCGTGGAAGCGAGGGTGGAGACCTCACGTTCCTCGCCGTCGACGGACACCGTGACGGTCTTTGACAGGCTGGCCCAGGCGAGCGAGCCGCCGAGCAATCCGGCGATGACAAGGGTGAACAGGGCAATCTTCAGTGAACGGCGCGCAATCAAATCCTGGCAAACTCTCTGGTCCGAGCGATCCGAGCAGGGGAACACCGCGGCGTACAGCGGCGATCTGAGCACCTCGAGCACCTCGGGTCGGCTGCGCAGATTCCATCGGGATTTCGTTCGGTCAGAACTCCCTGGGGCTTCCCCACCCCGGCGTTATCACGACACGATAACGGACGGCCTACCTCGCTGACCACTTGCGGGGGGTGGCGCACGGGCTCCGGGGCCGGGACTCAGCCCCGCTTCGCGGTCCCCCAAGCTGCCTCGGCCCAACGCACCGGCGCCAGCCATCTGATCAGGAATCCGCTGATGACGAGGGCCGCCACCAGTGCTCCGAAGGCTCCCGCGATCAGGGCTACCGGCGCAAGTTCAGATCCCGACGCGGAGTCGCCCGCCCGGACCCCGCTGACGAGCAGCAGCCCGGCCAGAATCAACAGGTTAAGGACGCTGCCGGCACCGACGGCCACATGCGCACTGTTGATCCGCAGGGCATCGTCGACCGGAATGTCCTCAGCACCGCTGGGCGTCACCCTGCGGGCCAGGCGTTCGAGCGTCGCCTCCACGATCAGCCAGCTGACGACGCCGATCCCGGCAGCGATCCAGTACTCGTGCGCCCAGGTCCGGTCCATGGCGAGCCCGCCAACCGCGAGCAGCCCCAGGGCGGCCAGGCGGCCGATCGTGGGGAGCGCACGGTCGACGAACTCACTTTGCGGACGACGCGCCGGAGCCCGCGTCTCCCAGGGCGGTCCTACCCGGGTCAACTCACCGAACAGGACTCCGGCCACCAACCCACCGACCAACAGGCCGGGCCAGAGGAAGACCGCACTCTCAGCGAACATCACCAGCGCCGCAACGGACAGGATCACGGCCAGCGCCAGTCCGGCCAGCCGCCAGAGGCGGGCTCGCTGGGCTTGGACCTTCATGGCCCGCTCCGCCTCGATCGTCGGCACGGTCAAACTCAGCGCGCCGTTGGACACCTGACGTCGTACTCCGGCATGTGACCACACCCGGCCCACGAACACCGCGGGAAAGAGCAGCGCAACGAAAAGCAGCACCGCGATGAATCGACCCATGAGTCAGGGATACGTCGCCTTTGGCCTCAGGTCAACTCATCCGGGTCACAACAACACAGCTGTGACCTATTCGGGGCCTGGCGCCCACGGGCCGAATACCCGTTCCGCGGTGGCGGTGAGCCGCTGGCACAGGGTCGCCACATCAGTCCCGGTCAACTCGGCAAGGGCCCGGATCGTGTACGGCGTGAGGTAGGGCGCATTGAGCCGGCCACGGAAGGGCGTCGGGGTGAGGAACGGTGCATCGGTCTCCACCAGCATCTGGTCCAAGGGCGTGATGGCCGCGGCCTGCGCCGTGGCACGGGCGTTGGAGAAGGTGACCGTCCCACTGAAGCTCAGGACCAGACCACGATCCAGGCAGCGCCGCGCGGTCTCGGCGTCGGAGGAGTAGCAGTGCAACACGGTGTGGCCCGGCGCACCCTCCTCGTCCAGAACTCGCAGCATGTCCTCGTAGGCATCGCGCGTGTGGATCATCAGCGCGATGCCATGCCGCTTGGCTATGTCGATGTGCGCGCGCAAGGATTGTTCCTGCATCGCCCACCCGTCGGCGCCGGTGCGGAAGTGATCCAGGCCGGTCTCCCCGATCCCCCGAACCCGCGGCTGAGCGGCCAGTCGGTCGATTTCGGCCAGCGCCTCCTCGGTCGCCGTGCCGACGCCGGCTTCGTTGGGATGCACGGCGACCATCGCCAGTACGTCGGTCCGGTGAGCTGCGAGGTCGGCTGACCACTGCGACGAGGCGACGTCCACACCCACCTGTACGACCCGCGTGATGCCTACCGCGGCTGCGGCATCCAGTTCACTGTCGACGTCGATGCTGGAGTACCCGTCCTCGCTCAGGGAGTCGGCGAGGAGGTCCAGATGACAGTGGCTGTCCACCGCTGTTGCCGGTAATGGCTCCGGCAATGGCGGTCGCTCGCTCGCCCGGTTTGCCCGAGCCGAACTACTTCGACTCATCCGCGGCCGTCTTGGCAGCCAGTCTCTGGAGTTCCTCTTCCACGATCCCTACGTCCAGCTTCTTGAACACCGGGGTAGGGGTCGCCAGTGGCCTCCCGGGCGTGAGCGGGGTTGATCCCCAAGTAGCCAGCTGCTGGGTGTAATCCCCGGTGATGATCGGGTACGCGCAACCGTCGTCCAGGTCGTTCACTTCCTCGATCTGCGGTGCGGCAGACCAGATCCCCTGACCACCGAGCAGTTCGTGCACCGTCTGCGCCGAGTGCGGCAGGAACGGCGTCAGTAGGGCCTTGCAGTCATCCACGGCCTGCAGCGCTACATGCAGCACGGTGGCCATCCGGCCGGGGTCGGTCTCACGCAGCTTCCAGGGTGCCTCGTCGGAGAGGTACTTGTTGGCCTCGGCCACGACTCGGAGCGACTCGGTGGCGGCCGCCTTCTGCCGGGAGCGCTCGAGTAGTTCACCGATTCGGGCGAAGGCGCCAGCTGTCGACTCGAGCAGGCCGCGGTCGGCGGCAGTCAATTCCCCCGCAGCCGGGATCGAACCGAAGTTCTTCGCGGTCAGCGAGATCGACCGGTTGACCAGATTCCCCCACCCGGCGACGAGCTCATCGTTGTTGCGGCGCAGGAACTCCGCCCAGGTGAAGTCGGTGTCCTGCGTCTCAGGCCCGGCGACAGCGATGAAGTACCGCAACGCATCTGGGTCGTACCGGGACAGGAAGTCGCGGACGTAGATCACCACCGATTGCGAAGTCGAGAACTTCTTGCCTTCCTGGGTCAGGAACTCACTCGAGACCACCTCGGTGGGCAGGTTTATTTGGCCGTACGAGCCGGGAGTCCCGCCTTTGCCGCCCTGACCGTTGTAGCCAAGTAGTTGGGCCGGCCAGATCTGGGCGTGGAAGACGATGTTGTCCTTGCCCATGAAGTAGTAGGCGTCAGTGTCCGGGCCCTGCCAGAACTCCCGCCACGCCTCGGGCTCACCGCGTCGCCGGGCCCACTCGATGGACGCGGACAGGTAACCCACGACAGCGTCGAACCAGACGTAGATCCGCTTGTCGTCGCGGTCCTCCCAGCCTTCCAGTGGGACGCGGACGCCCCAGTCGATGTCCCTCGTGTACGAGCGGGGCTTGAGATCGTCCAACAGGTTGCGGGAGAAGTTGAGAACGTTGGGGCGCCATGACTTGCGGGTACCCAGCCAATCGCCCAGCGCATCGGCGAAAGCCGGCAGATCGAGGAAGTAGTGCTCACTCTCGACGAACAACGGTGTCTCACCGTTGATCTTGCTGCGGGGGTGGATCAGGTCGGTGGGGTCGAGTTGGTTCCCACAGTTGTCGCACTGGTCCCCGCGGGCGCTGTCGTACCCGCAGATCGGGCAGGTGCCCTCGATGTACCGATCGGGCAGGGTCCGGCCGGTCGACGGGCTGATCGCCCCGAGGGTCGTTTTGGGGAAGACGTACCCGTTCTTGAGCAACCCGAGAAAGATCTCCTGGGCGACTTTGTGGTGGTTGACCGTGCTGGTCCGGGTGAACAGGTCGTAGGACAGACCCAGCGCAACGAGGTCCTCGACGATGATCCGGTTGTTGCGGTCGGCGATGTCGCGGGGGGAAACGCCTTCGGCGTCGGCAGCGACCGTGATGGGGGTGCCGTGTTCGTCAGTGCCGCTGACCATCAGCACCCGATCGCCGGCCATCCGGTGATAGCGGCTGAAGACGTCCGAGGGCACACCGAAACCGGACACGTGCCCGATATGCCGTGGACCATTGGCGTACGGCCACGCGACCGCAGTCAAGATGTGGCGAGTTTTCACACCATGAGGTTAGTGACGGACGCTATGCAGTTCGGGGCGACTCGGTTCGAGACGTCGCAGTGTCCTGCACTGGCGTGTGGTCTCCCCCAGGCGCCAGGCGGCTGTGCCGGGCGCTGTAGGCCAAGAACACGACAAAGCCGACCAGCATCCAGATCGCGAAGCGCAACCACGTCTCGCTGGTCAGGTTGAGCATGAGGAACAGGCACGCCAGCACGGCCAGGGCGGGGAGCACCGGGCTGAACGGCACCCGGAAGGCCCGCGGCAGATCCGGACGGGTCCGGCGGAGAATGATGACGCCGATGGAGACGAGCATGAACGCGAACAACGTCCCGATGTTGACCAATTCGGCCAATGCCTCCAGCGGGATGAACCCGGCGAAGATGGTCACGACCACACCGACGCCGATCGAGATCCGGTACGGCGTACCCCACTTGGGATGAACCTTGGCCAACCCCACGGGCAGCAACCGATCCCGGCTCATGGCGAAGAGCACCCTGGACTGGCCGAGCAGCAGAATCAGCACGACCGAGGTGAGACCGGCGACGGCGGACTTCGTACGGAAGATGTTCATCGCTTCCCCTCGCTGTCGGCCGGTTGTTACCCCTCACGCCCGAGGGTCAAACTGATACCACAATGAGCCTTTCCGAGACCCACCGCCACCCCTCGGTGGTGGCCTGCGCGGTCTACGTCGATGGCAAGCGGCACAGCGTGCCGGTCCACGTCGACAATGCCAGCGACG
>JACCUF010000444.1 GCA_013811975.1 Geodermatophilaceae bacterium
GCGATATCACGACCGAGCCGGTCGACGCGATCGTCAATGCCGCGAACCCGGGACTGCTCGGCGGAGGCGGGGTGGACGGAGCGATCCATGCAGCCGGTGGGCCCGAGATCCTGGCCGAATGCCGCAAGCTCAAGGCCGATCTGCCCGGCGGTCTGCTGGCACGTGGGCAAGCGGTAGCCACCACCGGTGGCCGCCTCCCGGCCCTCTGGGTGATCCACACGGCGGGTCCGGTGTACGACCCGAACGAGGACCGTAGTTCGATCCTGCGCTCCTGTTACGTCAACTCACTACGCCTGGCTGGCAAAGTCGGAGCCACCTCGATCGCGTTCCCGGCGATCTCGGCGGGGATCTACGGCTGGCCGATGGCCAGCGCCGCTCGGATCGCCGTGGATGCTGTGCGCGACACCGACGCGCCCGGAATCACGCTCGTACGGTTCGCTCTTTTCGGGCCGGCCGCGCTGCGGGCTTTCCGGACGGCGCTGGGCGAGTGAGCCGGTCGCGGTAGACCGCTCGTACGGCGAAGACCTGACGCAACTCGCTGCGTACCTCGCCGAAGAACTCGCGCTGATACGCGTCGTCCACCAACGCCGTCACCAGGAACTGCATCCCGCCGATCGCCCCGATCAGACCAGCCGCCTTGAGCAACTCGACCGACAGGTAGACCTCGGCACCCAGTAGTCGCACCACCGGGCCGAGGACGGTCGGCGGGTCCCCGACCCATTGCTCGAAGGTTGGCATGGAGATCGTCAGCAGGCCGAATCCGACGTAGAGAGCGGTCACCAGCCCAGCAACGATCAGCGCCTGGACGAACTGGCTGGTGAACAACAGCAGAGTCACGTTGAGCCGTTCCCGGCCGTGCAGCGGGATCGACGGCACGGCTTCGCGCGATCGGCGGGGTAGGAGTGCCCCGGATGGTGCGTCCCCACACTCCCGTTCCACCTCGTCCCAACTCTCGAAATCGCCGAGTTCCTCCACCTGAGGCGGCAGCCGCAGCCAGATGAGGCCGGCGCCGAGGCCGGCAAACAGGCCGAGGGTGAGCACGTACAGCACGAGCGGGATCTCCGCCGCGACCTTCCACATCTCGGCGTTGAGAAACATGAAAACGCTGAATAGGAGCAGGGTCGGCAGGATCCGCCCGACGACCGGCAACACGGTGCGCAATTGGCGCACGGTCAGGAACAGCGCCCAGATGCCGAGCGGGATGAGCGCGTAGGAGGTCACGGCGTAGGTGAGCGCGAGGAGACTGAGATTTCCGGCCAGCAGGGACACTGCGGTCGGCCATCCCAGGCCAGCGATCAGCGCCGCCAGCGAGGGTCCAAGCAAGAAAATGGCGACCTCGAGCACACCGAAGTGGGGGACGTCTGCGAACGTCGCCCGTCCGCGTAACCGGTTGACGAGCACCCAGATTCCAGCGGAGAGAACTACGACACCGAAGAAGATCGCGAACCGCAACGACAGCGGCCACTCGGTGGCGACGGCCAAGCACAGTTCGGCGACGAAGACGATGTAGAGCAACGGTGCCGCCCGAGTCAGGATGTCGCGGCTCGGGCTGTAGTCGATGATCAGATGCGGCACGCCTCGGTGGAGGAACCAGTCCTCGGTGTCCTTCCGCTCGTCGGTTGCCTCCGATCCCAGCGGCGCCATCTGTGCAGCCTACGAGTCGGAACTGTCGGCCAGGCCTTCACCGGCTCGACCTTGGATGGTCCTAGCGTGTAGGTCGTGACGGACCGGAGCGGTGTGCTGCTGTCCGAGCTGACGACGTTCCGGACCGGCGGTCCCGCTGCGCGTGCCGCCTCCGCCGAGACGCTCGAGGAACTCGTCGACGCTGTACGCACCGCAGATGCCGCCGCTCGACCTCTGCTGCTCCTGGGGGATGGGTCCAACCTCGTTGCGCCCGATGGGGGTTGGGCCGGGGATGTGATCCTGATCCGCAGTCGGGGGATCGAGGACGTACGGGAGGGCGGCGACGTGCATGTCCGGGTCGCGGCCGGTGAGCCATGGGACGAGGTGGTGGCTCGATCGATCGAGGCCGGGTGGTCGGGCCTGGAGTGCCTGTCCGGCATTCCGGGTCGTACCGGAGCGACGCCGGTGCAGAACGTCGGGGCGTACGGCCAGGTCGTGGCCGATTCGATCAGCGCCGTGGAGATCTTCGACCGGCAGACCGGCCGAGCGGCGTCCTGGTCGGCGGCGGCCTGCCGGTTCGGCTATCGCGACAGTCGCTTCAAGC
>JACCUF010000058.1 GCA_013811975.1 Geodermatophilaceae bacterium
CCAACCACTCAACCGGAGGAACCGTGGCTACTGGAGAAACCGGCTTCGACGATGTCAGCTTCGATCTGATCTCGGTGCAGTACCACTCACTCAAAGCAGGGCACGACTACGGCCAGTACGTCCGCGACGCCAACAACGCCGGCCGGGAAGACATCGCCTCTTTCTTCGAGACGGTCATGTCGCAGGACTCTGAACGCGCCCGGCAATGCCACGACTTCCTCAAGGAGTTGAGCGGCAGCGAAGAGTCAGGCCCTGCGCTCACCTGAATCAGGCCGGTCTCGGTACGGGCGGGCAGGGTGACCACCACTTCGGCTAGGACCGCACCGCAGACCGGGGAAGCCGGCCTGGCGGGTCGGCGCTCGATCTGTTACTTCACGCCTTCAGTGGATCCCTCTGGCATGGGCGTGCACCTCCTCGACCTGGTGGCTGCCACGGTCGAGGACGCCGAGGTATCTGTGATGTGCCGTCCGACGACTGGCGGTCAACGAGTCCTGCGTCGGGCTGCCGATCTCGGCGCAGTGACCATGGCTCTGCCCAGCCCACGGGAAGCCGGCTTCGCGATCTTGGTGAGGCAATTCCTGCGCGCGACAAGACCGGACGTCTTTCACTGCCATGTCGGAATCGGCTGGGAAGGCTGGGGAAATCTCGAAACGGCTCGGCGGGCCGGTGTCCCGGTGATCATGCAGACCCAACATCTGCCGTTCCTTCTGGGAAATTGGCACAAACGCCGGGGCCTCCTGCAAGCCGTCAAGGAGGCTGATGCGTCATTGCCGTGTCAGACGGGGTCCGCGTACCTACGAAGCGATCGGGGTCCCCAGCGAACGGTTGATCACGGGGCCCAACGGCGTGGCACGGTGCGAGGCCGGTGCCGGTCGAAATGCCATCCGGGCCAGGCTCGGGCTCGGCATCGACCAGCCAGTTGTCATGACGGTGGGCCGTCTGACCCATATGAAGGCGCAGCGGAATCTGATCGGTGCCATCCCGTATCTCCGGTCCCGGGTGCCCGACGTCGCGGTCGTGATCGTTGGGGACGGACCGCTGCGCAGGCAACTGGAGGACCAAGCTGCCAGTCTCGGCGTCGGTGGTGCCACGCGTTTCCTGGGGCACCGGATCGATGCACGTTCTCTGCTCGAGGCAGCCGGCGTCTTCGTGCTGCCGTCCCGCCACGAGGGAATGCCGCTGGCTGCAATCGAAGCGATGGCCGCGGGGCTACCCCTGGTCGTCACGCGGGTACTTGGCAGCCGGGAGGTCGTGGAAGACGGAAAAACCGGCACGCTGGTGCCGCGCGACGACCCATCAGCACTCGGCCCCGCCGTCGCTGACCTGCTCACCGACGAGGATCGACGCAAAACCTATGGCGCTGCGGGACTTCGCCGCTATCTGGAGTCCTTCACCGCGCAGCGTATGGCGGCGCGGACTCACGCTTTGTATGAGCACTTCCTGGCAGATGCCTGTCGGGTCGTCGATCGGCCGCACATTCAGCCATGACGCGACTTCTGGTCGGGTGCGTCGGCCTGGGATTCATCGGCGGCCGTCATCTGCTGGCGCTCGATGCCATGCCGCATGTCGAGATCGTCGCCGTTGCCGATCCGGTCGCGGACCGCGCCCGGGCCGTGGCCGAGAAGTTCGGCGCTCGCAGTTACGACGATGGGGTGAAGCTGATCAACAACGAGGTTCTGGATGCTGTCTGGCTGTGCCTGCCACCGTTCGCTCACGGTCCCGCCGAGCAGGCTGCCGTGGAGCGTGCTCTGCCGTTCTTCGTCGAGAAACCCCTTGCCCACGACTTGGACACGGCAACGACCATCTCCGAACAGGTTGACCAGCTGGGTCTGCTCACCGCCGTCGGATACCACTGGCGCCACCTCAGCATTGTCGGCGACGCGCTTCGCCGACTGCAGGATGCGCCCCCTCAGCTGATCACCGGCTGCTGGCTCGACACCACACCGGCGGTCCCCTGGTGGTCACGACGTAACAGCTCTGGCGGACAACTCGTGGAACAGACAACGCACGTGTTCGACTTGGCGCGCCTGTTGGTTGGTGAGGTGCACACCGTGACCGCAGTCGAGTCCAGGCTCCGTCGGGATAGTTGGCCCGAGGCGGACGTGCCCACCGCCTCGACAGCGGTCCTGCAGTTCACATCCGGTGCGATTGGCAGCACTCGAGCAGTTGCTTGCTCAGCCGTCGCCACGCCGTTGGCTTGCAGGTTGTCGCGCAGGACTGCGTTCTCGATTTGCACGAGGCAAGCCTGTCCGAGCACTGCCTTCGGGTAGTCGATCTGCAAGGGGAGCGCAGCGAGGTCTCCGATCAGGACGCGATCGCTCTCGAGGACCACGCCTTCGTGGCGGCGCTCAGGGGTGACACCGCTGGCGTCCGCGTCTCCTATGCAGAGGCCTTACGTACGCATGCCCTGGCGTGCGCAGCGGATCGCTCCGCGCGCGAGGGAGTGGCGGTGCAGCTGACGTGAGCGTGGATCGCCTGCAGGATGTCTGAGCGTCGAACGGTCCGCACCCTTGGTGTGGCCGAGCCGGGACGACCGTCGCTGTTCTCCTACGTAGAGGAGCCGCCAGGGGATGGCGAGTTCCGGGTCGAGACCCAGTACACGGGCCTGTCTGCTGGGACCGAACTCACGTTTGTCAACGGCACCAATCCATATCTGCACGCATCTTGGGACGCCGAGCTCGGCGTCTTCCGCGACGGGACGGCGTCCCAGGCCTACCCGGTCGAAGTCATGGGCTACATGGAGGTGGGCAGAGTCACCGAGACCTGCACTCCCACGGTGCGCCGCGGCGACCTGGTCGCCTTGAACTACGGACATCGCACCGGGCACGTGATCGACCCTCGGCAGACCATCGTGACAACTCTGCCGCCTTCGCTGGATCCCCTGCTTGGGATCTATGTCGCCCAGATGGGACCCATCTGCGCGAACGCCCTGTTGCATGCAGCGGCTGAAGATCACGGGAGACATGAGGACGCGGGCTCGGAGGTACGGCTCGGGGACGGGGTGCGTGACCGACGGATCCTGGTTACCGGCGGTGGCGTCGTGGGGCTGCTCACCGGGCTGTTCGCCAAGGCACATGGGGCCGCCGAGGTGGCTCTGGCCGACCCCGACCCGAGCCGGCTGGCCGCGGCGGAAGGTCTTGGGCTCATCCCAATCGAGGACGACGCTCCTGAGGCGACCTGGCGTTGGTGCAAGTCGCAGTGGACAAACGGTCGCGCAGACGTGGGCGCGGACGTGGTCTTTCAGTGCCGAGGCCGTACCGCCGCGCTGGCGACCGCGATGCGAGCACTGCGACCGCAGGGCACAGTCATCGATCTGGCCTTCTACCAGGGCGGCGCGCCGGACCTGCGACTCGGCGAGGAGTTTCACCACAATGGCCTCACGATCCGCTGCGCCCAGATCGGCCGGGTGCCGCGCGGGGTGCGTGGCAGCTGGGACCGTCGACGACTCATCGCCGAAACACTGGACTTGTTAGACGCCCACGGAGCCCTCGTGCGCCAGCACGTCGTTACCGATGTCGTGGACTTCGATGACGGCCCGCAACTGATCGTCGATCTGGCCTCACGGCGCCGATCCACGATCCAGACCGTCTTCGCCGTCCCGCAGCCGACGTGAGCGGCACTTCCCGCCGACTTTTGTTCACCTTCCACTGGTTGGTCGTCGGCGCCGAGGAGACCGAGGGGCGACGGCCGGATCCTACGACGACAGCGGCGGCCCTGGCTGCGCGGATGCTGGACGCGAACGAATGCCAGGGGGTAACACGTTGTATGTACCGTCGCCCACGTAACGCTGAAGCCCTACGGTCGGATTAGGAGGACCGCATGAGTGATCCGGTGACCGGCCGGGACGAGCTGATTGGCGAACTAGCCGACCATCACCGAGGCTGCGAATGCGCCACATGTCTAGTCGAGGCCGAGAAGTTCGTCGTCGAGCACGTCGACCCCCTGACCGAGGAGCTCGTTGCCGAGGCCTGGACCGAAGGCTGGCAGTCAGGCGCCCGGGATGCTCTCACCGACCCGGACACCCCAACCCCTAACCGCAGGCCCGAGGACGAGCCCCCGGCGCCTTGAACACCGGGTTTTCTCCCCCGCCCAAGCCCCGTGCGCGGCTGGCAGATGCAGCGATGCGGAGCATCTGCCAACCGACGCCCTTGAGGCGTTTCCGCGCAGGGGCGGGAGTTAACTCGTCCGCTGCAAAGCCTTCTTGACCTTGCCGGCCTTTTGCTCCTTCGGGCGCTGCTGTTCACCCTGCTGCGCCCCGAGAACGACGATCAGTGCGGTCAGCGCTGGAGTGACCCACTGCAGCATATTGAGCTGGCGCTGGGCGGTGGCCACATCACTCGGGGTCTCCTCACCTGGGTTCGTGGCACCAGCACTCGACGCGTCGTCGGCGGCAGCGATCCTGCTACCGAGTATCCCGCTGTAGGCGGTGCTGGCCATAGCCAGTCCGGTGATCACGGTCTTGACGACGGTGTTGGAAGTGACGCCGGCCTGGTCCTGGACCCGGCCGCGGTTGGCCAGAATCAGGCCCAACCCGCCGAGAGCGTGCGTGCCGATCGCGGCGGCATTGACCGGTGACCAGCGTGCCCAGCCGTTGGCGGCGATCTTTGCGCGTTCGGCGGGATCATCGATGTCGCTCGCTGCGCCATTGATCCCGATCGCGCCGGCCAGGGAGCCCCCGAACCATGCGGCGGCGCCTAGGTCGTGCATCGAGCGGATGAAAGTGTTGCGGGACTGACTCATTGCAGAACTCGCTTTCGTGGAGGGCTTAAGCACGGGACGGTACCCCCCGCATACAACGTAAACCTATGCATCTGAGTCGGGGGGGCGGTCTTGCGACACCGCGCCCACCGGCACGAGATGGGCTAAGAGATTCTCAGGCGGCGGGGGGCCATGTACCCAGGCGGGCCGTGTGCCGCTTCCGAGGTGTCATCGGCGCAGGGGTGGCTTCTTCAGCAGGTGTTCCTGTACGGGCCGAGATGCCCGAGGTAGGTGGTCCATTCAGTCCGGGTGAGGT
>JACCUF010000024.1 GCA_013811975.1 Geodermatophilaceae bacterium
CACGTGCGCGCGTACCCGACGCCGAACCCGCAGGCGAATCCACCGAGGCGGCTACCTCGGCGCGTTGAGCGCGGGCGACCTCGTCCTCGGTGATCGCTTCGGCATCGGCGGCGATCTGCTCGCCGCCCTGGATCAGCGGGGGTGCCGCCGTGGTGCCGATCGTGAGAATTCCGGAGAACATTCCGAACATCATCGTCTGGAAGCCAAGCATCAGACCCAGCGCGGCGGGGATCGCCACTCGCAGCGTCTGTGATGCGTCCAGGGTGCCGAAACCCACGCCTCCCCAGCGAAAGATCTGGACCACAGCCACGGCTATGCCGAGGACGAACAACGCCATGCCCACCAACAGACCCCGTTCCACCGTCAGGCCAGCCAGGATCGCCTTGAACCGGTCGCTGTTCGGGAGGAACCCTTCGTGGCCCGCGTAGATCTTCGTCAAGATGGAGAACAGGACCGCCTGATAGCCAACGACTCCCAAGGCGGAGGTGTAGACCATGCTCCCGATGTCGAAGACCGCGCCGCCGACCTCGACGGGGGTGATCAGGAGCACGAAGGTTGCCAGCATCCCCACGCCGAAGGCAACCAGGCCCGGGTAGAAGAAGAGCCACCGCGGGCTGTAGATCAGCAGGAATCGTAGGTGCCGCCAGCCGTCGTGCCAACTCCGCAGATGTGGCGGCCGGCTACGGCCGTCTTTCTTGAGGGTGGTCGGAACCTCGGTCATCCGCAGGCCACCCAGATATGCCTTGACGACTACCTCACTGGCGAATTCCATGCCCGTCGTCGTCGGTCGCAGGGCCAGGATCGAGTCCCGCCGGAACCCTCTCAGGCCGCAGTGGAAGTCACCGACCGTCGCCCCGAAGAAGAGCCGACCGATCCATGACAGGACTGGATTGCCGAGGTACTTGTGCAGGGCCGGCATGGCCCCTGGCTCGATGCCGCCCTGAAAGCGGTTGCCCATGACCAGGTCATGGCCCTTGCGTAGCTCCTCGACGAAGGCCTCGAGATTGGCGAAGTCATAGCTGTCATCTGCGTCACCCATGATGACGAACGTGCCGCGGGCGGACTGGATGCCGCCGATCAGGGCGCTTCCGTACCCTTTGGTCGGGATGTCGACCACGCGGGCGCCGTGATCGCGGGCGATCTGCTGAGAGCCGTCCGTGCTGCCGTTGTCGGCGATCAGCACCTCACCCTCAACGCCGGATCGGCGGAGGAATCCCTGCGCTTTGTCGATACAGATGGCCAATGTCTCTGCCTCGTTCAGGCACGGCATGAGAATTGTCAACTCGGTCATGTGACGCGGGGGCCTTCCAGATCTTGGGGAGCGCTGTTCGCGCGTTCATCCTACCGACCCCGCTGCGTGCGAGGCCCTCCGACGCGACTTCAAGGGCTCCCACCAGGCGCGGTTGTTCCGATACCAGGCCACCGTGTCGGCCAAGCCATTGTCGAAGTTGACCCTCGGTGCATAACCGAGTTCGGCGGCGATCTTGGAGATGTCGAGGGAGTAGCGGCGGTCGTGGCCCTGACGATCCTCGACCGGGGCGACGCGATCCCAGTCCGCTCCGCAGGCCACCAACAACTTTTCGGTCAACTCCCGATTCGTGAGTTCGGTGCCCCCACCGACGTGATAGACCTCACCAGCCCGGCCGCTGCCCAGAACCAGGGCGATGCCCAGGCAATGGTCGTCCACGTGCAGCCAATCTCGAATGTTGAGGCCGTCGCCATAGAGCGGCACGGTTCCTCCGTCAAGGATGTTGGTCACGAACAACGGAATGAGCTTCTCCGGGAATTGGTAGGGCCCATAGGTGTTCGAGCACCGGGTGAGCACGATGTCGAACCCGTGGGTGCGGAAGAATGCCAGCGCCATCAGGTCGCTGGCCGCCTTGGACGCGGCGTACGGCGAGCGTGGAGCCAGCGGCTGGTCCTCGGTCCAGGAGCCCTCCTCGATAGAGCCGTACACCTCGTCGGTGGAGACGTGCAGGAACCGCCCGACACCGTGGCGTCGAGCTGCTTCGAGGAGGACCTGGGTACCGAGAACATTGGTGGACACGAACGACGTGCCGTCGAGGATCGACCGGTCGACGTGCGTCTCCGCGGCGAAGTGCACCACGGCGTCATGCCCTGGCATCAGGTCTTCGACGAGTCCGGCGTCGGTGATGTCGCCTTCGACGAAGGTCAGCCGCGGGTCGGAGGCGACCGGAGTCAGGTTGTCCCGGTTTCCCGAATAGCTGAGCGCATCCAGCACGGTCAGATTGGCGTCCTCGAGACCGGCGGAGCGACCGGTCAGGACGTTGCGGACGAAATGTGAACCGATGAAGCCGGCACCACCAGTGAGGAAGATCCGCACGGGCGTCGAGGCTACAGCGGTCACGGAGCGTCTTCGTTCATGCCAAGGGCCTTTTCTGCCCTCGTCGTTAGGCTTCCTCCGTGCGCGGGATCATCTTGGCCGGTGGTACCGGCTCGCGGCTGTCACCGATCACGCGGGCGGGGTCCAAGCAGCTGATGCCCATCTACGACAAGCCGATGATCTATTACCCGCTCTCGACGCTGATCCTTGCCGGGATTCGAGACATCCTCGTCATCACAACATCGGAGGACGCTGCGCAGTTTCACCGGCTGCTCGGCGACGGATCCGAACTCGGGCTGGCGATCAGCTACGCCGTGCAGCCTCGCCCGGAAGGCCTGGCGCAGGCGTTCATCATCGGAGCTGACTTCATAGGTACCGAGCCGGTCGGCCTTATATTGGGGGACAACATCTTCCACGGTGTCGGGCTCGGGGAACAGCTGCGCGCTGAGGATGAACTCAGCGGTGGTCTCGTCTTCGCCTACCAGGTCGCCGACCCCGGTGAGTATGGCGTCGTCGAGTTCGACGAGCGGGGGATGGTGGTGTCGATCGAGGAGAAGCCGGCGCGTCCGAGATCGCGCTACGCCGTGCCCGGGCTCTACTTCTATGACGGCTCGGTCGTCGAGATCGCGCGCGGCCTGAGGCCGAGTGCTCGCGGAGAGCTGGAGATCACTGCGGTCAACGAGGCCTACCGGCAGGGCGGGCAGCTGCGGGTCAGCCTGCTCTCCCGCGGAACGGTGTGGTTGGACACCGGCACCTGCGCCGCACTGATGGCCGCCGCCGAGTACGTGCGCGTCATCGAGGACCGTCAAGGGCTCAAGATCGGCTGCATCGAGGAGGCGGCGTGGCGGCAGGGCTTCATCGATGACGACACGCTGGCCGCACTGGCCGAGCCGCTGCTCAAGAGCGGGTACGGCAACTACCTGATCAAGCTGCTGGCGCATGAGAGGGCCGCTCCCTTCTGGGTCGGAAGTCAGGACTGAGCTTGCAGATCCGCCCGCTGTTGATCTCCGGCGCCATCGAGTTCACTCCCGGACAGCATGGGGACGAGCGCGGGGTGTTCCTCGAGTGGTACCGCGCCGAGGAGTTGGGCGAGGCGATCGGCCATCGGTTCGCTGTGGCTCAGGCCAACCTCTCGGTCTCGGCACGCGGAGTGATCCGCGGCATCCACTACGCCTCGGTCCCCCCAGGGCAGGCCAAGTATGTGACCTGTGTCAGTGGGCGCGTCCTCGACGTCGTCGTCGACCTGCGGGTGGGTTCCCCGGAGTTCGGTACGTGGGACAGCCTCATCCTCGATGACGTTGATCGGCGCGCTGTCTATCTCGCCGAGGGCCTCGGGCACGGCTTCTGCGCACTCACCGATCAGGCGGCCGTGACCTATCTCTGTTCCGAGCCCTACGCTCCGGACCGCGAGCACGCGGTCAACGCGTTCGACCCGGCGATCGGAATCGATTGGGGCAATGCCGACGCCGCCATCTCCGACCGGGATGCGGCCGCGCCCGGCCTGGCCGACGCCCGAGCCGCCGGCAGGCTGCCTGACCTCGCCCGATGCATCGAGCATGGTCCTCACTCAGGGCGAGCAGCGACGACGACGAACTCGTTGTAGGGAAAGACCCTGCCGGCGATGCGCGGCAACGGAAACGAGTATTGCCTGTCCACCCGAAGTCCGAGCAGTTCGGCGAGCCGACGAAGTTCGGGAAAACCGCAGAATCGCACGTGCGTCGGGTCGCTCGTGTAGCCCTTTTCCTGAGGGCAGATGAAGACGACCTTGCCCCCAGGACGCAGGTAATCGAGGTACTCCCGGGCGATGGCCAGCCCCTGCGGTTCACCAACGTGCTCGATCACGTGTGCCAGCAGCAGGGCATCGAACGCGCCACGCTGGGCGTGCTTCGAAGCGTGGAAACCGGCGACGGTGAAGGCGGTCAGGCCGCGATCTCGGGCGATCGCGATCGAGGCAGCGTTGTGGTCAACGCCGATGCCGGTGCCACCCAGGTGCTGAAGATTGCGTCCGATGCCACACCCGATGTCGAGGACGCGGCCGAGGTCGAGCCGGCGAATGTTCCACCGGTAGGGGGCCTGTACGTGGAGCACCCGTTTCCAGCGAGCCGTCTCGAGCCGCTGCAGTCGAGCCGCATAGTCCGCTCCCGCGGTGTTCTCGCCAGCCATTCCGGTCGCTGCGGGAGACACCTTTCCTACGGGGCGATCATTGCGGCGATTCACTCCATCGAGCCTAATGGCCGTCACGGGTCGGTAGGCTCGCCGGCCGTGCAGCAAGCAAGTTCGGGGCGGTCCTCGCCGCTGTTGTCCGTGGTCGTTCTGGCGTACGGCGACGAACCCCGTCTCGGCGAGGCTGTGCGGGCAGTTCTGGGCTCGCGGGACGGGCATGGCCAGAGCCTGGACCTGGAGGTGGTGCTGGTCGACAACGGGGCCAGACAGGAGGCCGTCTCCCCTGTCGCGAGGTTGCCGCGGGTGCGGATGCTGACGCCGGAGGAAAACCTTGGCTTCGCCGGGGGGTGCAACCTCGGCGCCGCAGAATCGCAGGCGCAGTTCCTAGCCCTGGTCAACTCCGATGCGCTGGTCTCCGAAGACGCCTTGGCCATGCTGCTCGAGGTCGCCGCCGAGCCGGGCGTCGGCATTGCGACCAGCAGTCTGCGGTTGGCCAAGGCGCCGGACACGATCAACTCTGCCGGCAACCCGCTGCACCTGACCGGACTGGTCTGGGCGGGCTCGCACGGTCAGCCCGCGGCCCGGCACTGCAAGCGGCGACAGGTGGCCTGTGCCAGCGGAGCCGCCTTGATGTTGCGTCGTGGGCTCTGGGCCGAACTCGGCGGCTTCGCTCCGGAGTACTTCGCCTACCACGAGGACACCGAGCTGAGCCTGCGCTGTTGGCAACGCGGGTTGTCAGTGGTCTACGTCCCGGACGCGGTGGTCCTGCACCACTACGAGTTTTCCCGAAACCCGATGAAGCTCTATCTGGTCGAGCGCAACCGGCTCGTACTCCTCGCCACGGCCTACAGCGGACGGCTGTTGTTCCTCCTCTCGCCGCTGCTGCTCGTCTTCGAGATCGCCGTGGCCTGCGCCTCGGCAGCCGGGGGATGGTGGTCCCAGAAGTTTGCCGGATGGCGCTGGGTGGTCGGCAACCTCGGGTGGATCCGCAGGCGACGAGCACAACTGCAGAGCGAGCGCACGATCAGCGATCGCCAGCTCGTCGGGTTGTTCAGTTCCCGGCTCGACGCCGCAAATGCCGACATTCCTCGGATCGTGTCAGTCTTGGATCCGGTGGTGACCGGTTACTGGTCGGTCGTACGTCGACTCCTCTGACTCCTGGCGCTTCGAGCCTGGACCGTGATCCGGACTATCCCGAATCGCGAGAAGAGTTCCACGATCACGACCGCGGTGCCGATGACGATGGCGTTAGCAGTGATCAGGCCGGCCGTGGACTGACCGAAAACCAGCAGGGCGGCGAAGTGGATGAGCGCAAGGCCCACCAGAGCGAACCCGAAGCGCCGGTTGTGCGTAGCGATGGCCACGACCAGGTGGACATTGAGGATCCCGGCACCGGTCATGATGAGCGTGATCGGAATGATCAGGTCGCCGGCCGGCTCGTACGCGGACCCGAAGACCGCGACGATGAGTCGGTCCGGGGCGAGGGAAAAGGCCAGCGCGGTCAGCAGTCCGACCCCGACCACGGCCATCAGGGCCAGCAATGTGGGCCGGCCGTAGTCCAGTCCCTGGGCGATGCGTTCGCTCACCCTGGGCAGCAGGACGAGTCCCAACGACACAGTCGCATAGAGGGCCACCTTGCCCAGCAGGGATGCCGCGGAGTACCCGGCTGCCGTCTCCGGGACCAGACTGATCTTGGCTATGACGATGTCGACGTTCGTGATTGCCGCGAAGGCCAGCAGGCAGGCGACGGGAAGGCCGAAAAGACGAGTCAGCCCACCCGGGTGTCGGGCTTTCATCAAGCCCCGCAGCGGACGGAGTTCGTCGCGCAGGGACCAGATCACCGTGCCGGAACCGATGAGCGTGGCACCGATCAGCGCGAGTAGGGCTCCCGGCAAGCCGAGCACCGCCACCATGGGGACAAGAAAGAGGACACGCAGGATCCCTAGCGGACCGGCCAGCACCCATCCGACGGTGCGAAAACCACTCAGTCCTTGGATCGGACCGAGCAAGGCCTGGACGCCGGCACTGATGGCCAACCATGCGGCGGCGAGCAGCCAGACGGTTGGCCCGGTGAGCCCGAGGAGAGCCGAGCCGACCGGTGTCGCAGCCGCCAGGAGGGCGAACAGGACGACTTGTGCCACAAGTACCCGGCAGGACAGCCACCGGATCATCTCGGTCACCGCGATGCCGTCGTCTCGCGCACGCGAATGGGCAACGCCTCGCGCACGCGAATGGGCAACGTCGCGTGCCATCGCTGCCTGAACGCCGCTGACCGGCGTGAGCACGATCAACGCCAGAGCGGTCAACGACGCCAAGGTGGCGAATCCGCCGGCGTCGAGGTTGCGTGCCGCTACGACGTAGAAGAGGAAATTGCCGAGATGGCCGACCAGCGAGGCGAGCGCCACGATCAGCCCTTCGCGCATCAAGCCTTGCCTCGATGGCGATCCGCCGGGTGTGACCGCACTGGGCAGCGGCTCGCCCGCTTCGTGAGACGGACTCCCTTTGTCGTCGCTCACTACTCGGAGTCGACCACCCGCGGCGCCTGGTTGTCCTCGGAGGCATTCTTTGACCGCTGAACACATGCTTGCAGCCTCTCCAAGCTGCTGCGCAGAAGGGCCAGCTCCTCCGCGAGCACGCGGGTCTCGTCCTCGAGGCGGGACAGTTCCCAGGACAGATGCACCGACACCAGCAGCAGCAGGGTCAGCGCCAGCAGAAACAGGAAGTTTGCCGGCACCTCGAAACCCAACGCCTCGGATATCCCCTGCAACAGGCCGGGTGCAAGCAGCAGGACCAGCACGCCCACGCCCACGATCAGCCAGAGAGCGGCGTACTTCTCCGAGAGTTGCCGTCGCCGCAGCAATTCCAGCATGAAGCCGAGAACGAGGATCGCGGCCACGACGGCGACTACGTAGCTCAACGGACTGGCATCAGGTGGTCCGGGTCGAGGACGACCATGGCCGGCCAGCGTCGGATCCTGGCCAGGATCAGAATCAGAGCAGTCCTGAAGAGATAGACAGTCGCTCCGATCGGCGACTTGCTGGACTCGCCTCCTGCCCGTGGTCGCATGTGCACCGGCACCTGCGTCACGGACAGTCCTGCCCGGATGGCGATGACCAGGGATTCGATGGTGTCGCCCAGGAACTCGGCAGGGTAGTGATGGGCGTAGAGGGTGATGGCTCGGCGATTCGCCGCCCGGAAACCCGACGTCGTGTCGGTGAGCCTCGTATTCGCCATTCGACTGAGGACCTTGGACAGCAGGGTCATCGCCCAACGCCGCGGTCCTCGGACGCGATAGGTCCCGGTGTCGGCGAAGCGGGCGCCGACAACGACGTCGGCTCGCCCATCTGGAGCCTCTCCGACGGTCTCGGGTCGGGCGAGGCGACCGACAATGTCCATGATCTCGCTCGGGTCGTGCTGACCGTCCGCGTCGACCTGGATCACCGCGTCGTAGTGATGGCGCAACGCGAACTTGAAGCCGGCTCGCATCGCGGCGCTGACCCCGAGATTGAATGGCAGGACGAGCACTTCGGCGCCCGCCGCGCGTGCTCGGTCCACCGTTCGATCGACCGACCCGTCGTCGACCACAAGGACGTCAGCATGAGGGACCGCAGCCTGGATCTCG
>JACCUF010000056.1 GCA_013811975.1 Geodermatophilaceae bacterium
TGATCGTCGGTGCGCTGCCGGTCGGCTGCTTCCAAGCCGTCGTAAGCGGTGAGGACGTCAGCAAAGGCAAGCCGCACCCGGATCCCTACCTGCTGGCCGCCGACCGGTTGGGCGTTGTCGCCACCGACTGCGTGGCGATCGAGGACTCGGTGACCGGGGCGACGTCAGCGCGGGATGCGGGCTGCACTGTCCTCGTCGTACCAGGAGCTGCCTCGGTCGAGGGGCTCACCGGCGTGAGCTTTCGGGACACGCTGATCGGGATGTCGTTGGCCGAGTTGTCCGACCTCCTGAACGAGCATCGGGGCGCGCTGAAAGAGGGCGAACATGATCAGTCGGGCTCGGCCGCAGGGTTGTCCACCGGGATGGCCGTGACCGGATAGGGCGGCGGCGTGCCACCCCACGCGGGGCACAGTGCCTGATAGTCACACCATGCACACAACCGACTGGGACTCGGCCGGAACTCTTGCTTGTCGATGCTCGCTTGGATCGCGGCCCAGATCGCTCGCAGGGTCCGTTCGAAGCGATCGAGTTCCTCGGCGTCGGGGGCGTAGCTGAGCATGTCCTGGTCGCCGAGGTAGAGCAGCCGGAGCTGACGCGGAACCACCCCATGGGTCCGGTAGAGCACCAGGGCGTAGAACTTCATCTGGAACAGGGCCTTGGCCTCGAAGGCCTCCCGTGGGGTGACGCCGGTCTTGTAGTCCACAACCCGCAGGTCGCCGTCCGGCGTGGCGTCCAGCCGGTCGATGATGCCGCGTAGGACGGGACCGTCACCCAGGTCGAACTCGACCATCAGCTCTCGGCCGACCGGTTCAATCCGGGTCGGATCCTCGAGGGTGAAATAGGAGTCCAGCAGACCGGAGGCCGAGATCAGCCAGCGCCCGATCACGTCGCCATCACTGTCCGGAGCGACGTACCGGTGCTGGTCCCGTCCGTCGATGTCCGGGTCGACGGTCCGCTCCGAATCGTCCTTGGTGGCCCGGTCCCGGAGTTCGCTCACGATCTGCTGGAGGTCGGGCTCGGCCTCGAGCAGCTTCTCCCATTCCGCCGACACCATGGCCTTGGCCCGTTCGACCGTACGGGCGGCGGCCGGGATGTCGTACAACCGCTCGAGGACAGCGTGGACGAGGGTGCCTCTGGCTGCTGCCGCTGAGGGGCGCTGCGGGAGCCGGTCGATCGTACGGAGGCGGTACAGCAGGGGACAGTCCTTGAAGTCCGCAGCGCGAGAGGGCGACAGCGACCGGGTCCGGGCTTCTGCGCTGAACGGGGCGGTCTGAGTGGTCACATCGGCAGGGTAGGCGCGCCCAGCGACAATCCGCTGAAGCGACGCACGCGACGGTGCTCCGTACCATCCACCCGGTGTCTGAAACCCCCAGTACCGAACCTCTCATCAGCCGACGGCAGTTCGCCGCGGGAGACCGGGTCCAACTGACCGACCCGAAGGGCCGGCTGCACACCGTCGTGCTGGAACCGGGAAAGTCCTTCCACACCCACCGTGGCGCCATCTCCCACGATGACCTGATCGGTCACGATGAGGGCCGCGTTGTGACCTCGACGTCCGGGACCGGGTACCTGGCGCTGCGGCCGCTCTTGGCCGACTACGTGATGTCCATGCCACGCGGAGCCCAGGTCATCTACCCCAAGGACAGCGCGCAGATCCTGATGATGGGTGACATCCATCCAGGGGCGCGGGTGCTGGAGGCTGGGGCCGGCTCAGGAGCGCTGACCTGCTCCCTGCTTCGCGCCGTCGGCCCGACGGGGACAGTGATCTCCTACGAGCGGCGAGCCGAGTTCGCTGAGGTGGCGCGCGCGAACGTGGCCCGGTTCTTCGGCGAGGCACCGCCGTACTGGGATCTGCGCCTCGGCGACCTCGTCGAGATCGCCGAGGCCGAGGAGCCTGACGTGGACCGGGTGATCCTCGACATGCTCGAGCCGTGGCAGATGTTGTCGGCGATCAGCGCTGTCCTGCGGCCGGGGGGAGTGCTGATCGGGTACGTGGCCACGGTGACCCAACTCTCGACGTTGGTCGAGGCGATCCGGGCCGACGGCACCTACGCCGAGCCATCGGCCACCGAGACGCTGTTGCGACCGTGGCACGTCGTGGGCCTGGCAGTGCGGCCCGAGCACCGGATGGTCGGTCACACCGCGTTTCTGGTCATCGCGCGACGGCTGGCTGC
>JACCUF010000073.1 GCA_013811975.1 Geodermatophilaceae bacterium
CGTCCGGATGGGGCCCGCCGCAGTACCAGCCTGGGCCAGGCCAGCAGCCCCCCGCACAGTCCGGTTCCCAGTGGCCTACTCAGGGACAGCCCGCACAGTCCGGTCCCCAGTGGTACTCCCCTGAGGAGCAGACGGCACAGATGCCGTACGCCGGCGGCTCCGGAACGCCATGGGCCGGACAGGTTGGGAGCCACTCGCAGGGCGGTCCCCCGCCCAAGAGGAGCAACAAGAAGCTCTTTGCGATCATCGCCGCGGTCCTGGCGGTGCTGCTGGTCGGCGGCGGGCTGTTCTTCTTCCTCAGTGGCGACGACCTCACCTATCAGGGCCGCGACATCGTCGAACCGGACAAGGTGCTCAGCGACGCGGAGTCCAGGCTCGCCGGGATCGTCGAGGAACGTAACGGCGCCACCAACGACGACACGTCCTGCTACTTCGTCCTCAAGAACGCCGAAACGACCGACATCGAGGACGGTCTGGTCTGCGGGCCGGTGCTCTTCGTCGACGGCGACCCGAGCAAGCCGTACCTGACCTTCCCGCTCGAGGGCAGCGCCGGGGACGATGACGCCAGGCTGACCGTCGCTGCGGAGCCGACGAGCCCCGAGCCCGCTGAGCTCGCGAACCCCGACCTGTTACTACGGCCGGATGGCAGCTCCCCACCCGAGGCCAACGGCGGCCTGGCCGTACCCGAGCCGCCACGGGCCGAGGAGGGCATCTTCACCGCCATCCCGGCCGAGGGCGTAGATCTGGAACCCACCCCGGTCACCGCTCGGATCGGCAGCCCGACGATGAGCATCGACGTCACCGCAATCGGAGAAGCGCAGCGGTACGGGCAGGGGGACGAGGCCCGACGCCCCGCCGAAGGTGAGAAGTTCATCGCGTTCGAGTTCGCATCGGGGCCCGGGGAGATTGGCCCCATCGCCGAGTTCAGCGTCGCCGTGCAGGTCGATGACGAGGAGCCGGTGCCGCTGCCCGACGGCGCCGAACCCGGGGGTGCGCCGGTAGCGCTCGCGATCTCGGTTCCCGAGGACACCACCGAGGTCAGCCTGGTCGTCACCGACGGGACCATTGTCCAACGGGTCTCGTTGACCACCGGCGAGCCCGACCCCGGCAACATCGCCCTGTGGCAGCGCGAGAATCGCAGCCAGTCTCTGGCTTTCTCGCAGCCACTGACCGTCCGGGCCAGCAAGCCCGGGTTCGTAACCGAGGACATCCCCACGGTTCTCAGCGTGGATGGGGTGGATCTGGCTTACTTCGCCGGCCCCGACCGGGACCGTGCTCCCTCTGCGCCCACCAATGCGTTCTTGGTTCTGGACACGGTCATCGACCTCGAAGGTGTGCCGGGGCAGTTCGAGACCGTCTTCTGGACGCTGACGCTTCCGGACGGGACCGTGGTGCCGGCTGGCGACCTCTTGGACGACCCGGACGAGATCGCCATCGTCTTCGAAGTTCCGGCCAGTTTCACCGAGGGAACGCTGACCTTCGGCGGCGTCGGGCCGGCACCCGACGGCGTCACCTTCGACACCATCGGCACCTTCCTCAAAATCCCGGTCTCCATCGCGGCCGGCTGAGGAACACCTATGGTCCAGGCATGCCCGACGTCTCGATCAAGTGGTTTCGCCGCGATCTGCGCCTCGCCGACAACCCGGCTCTGCTGGCGGCCCACGACGCGGCACATGGCGGGCATGTCGTTCCGGTCTTTGTCCTGGATCCGGCGTTGTGGAAACCCTCCGGACAGCCACGCCAGGCCTTTCTGATCGGGTGTCTGAACGACCTGAACCAGGCAATGAATGGCCACCTCGTCCTACGCTGTGGCGACCCGGCCACCGTGCTGCCCGAGCTCGTGGCCGAACTCGGCGCCAACAGCGTGCACATCGCTGCCGACACCGGCCCGTACGGTCGCCGGCGCGACGAAGCAGTCGGTAGGGCGCTGAAGGGTATCGAGTTGATCACCACCGGCTCGGCGTACGCCGTCGCCCCCGGGCGGGTGACCAAACCCGACGGGGAGCCCTACCGCGTGTTCACTCCCTACTCGAAAGCCTGGCGCGCACACGGATGGCGGGAGCCGGCGATCACCCCGCGATCGATCGAATGGTCGACCGATGTGGACAGTGACCGCTTACCGGAGGCCCCGGAACGGGACGGCCTGACCCTGCCGACGCCCGGAGAGGCGGCGGCGCACACGGCCTGGAGGAACTTCCGGGACGACGACATCGCCGGCTACTCCGCGAACCGCAATCGGCCCGATCTGGACCGTACGAGCCGGCTCTCGCCGTACCTGCATCTCGGTTGTATCCACCCCCGGACGCTGCTCGCCGATGCCGCAGGCCAGACCGGCAAGGGTGCCCAGAC
>JACCUF010000081.1 GCA_013811975.1 Geodermatophilaceae bacterium
TGAACGGAGTAGACGAGACCGCTCTCGGGTTCGCGCTGGCCTTCGCCGGGGGTGCGGTGCTCGCGAGCTTGGCTGACACGCTGATGCCCGAAGCCTTCGAGCGAGGTCGTCCGGCGAGCGCGTTGGCCACGGCATTGGGCTTCCTCATCTCGTTTGTCCTCGCCGAGGGGTTCTGAGGGCTGAGTGCGCTGCTACCCGGCTGGCCTCGGTCACCCGTACTCGCATCGTGACCAGGAACGGGTTACCCAGGTGGCACGATGAGCGGGTGACTCAGGAGCAGGTGACCGCGCCCGCTGAGTCGGTGACCATTGATCGGGTGTGGACGATCCCGAACATCCTGTCGCTGCTCCGGCTGGCCGGCGTACCGGTGTTCGTCTATCTGTTGCTCGGGCCGGAGGCCGACGGATGGGCGATCGCCATCCTGATGATGGCCGGAGTCACCGACTGGGCCGACGGCAAACTCGCCCGGATGCTCAACCAGAGCAGCCGCCTCGGTGCTCTGTTGGATCCGGCGGCAGACCGGCTCTACATCCTGGCCACGCTGATCGCCTTCGTGATCCGAGATGTCGTACCGATCTGGGTGGTGGCAATCATCCTCGGGCGAGACGTCCTGGTGGGCCTGAGCCTGCTGGTGCTGCGGAGACACGGTTTTCAAGCTCTCCAGGTGAACTACATGGGCAAGGCCGCGACCTTCAACCTGCTCTATGCCTTCCCGCTGCTGCTGCTCGCCGTAGGTACGTCCGGGATCGCGGAGGTCGTTGCTCCGGTGGCATATGCCTTCACCGCCTGGGGTGGGGTGCTCTATCTGATTTCCGGCATCGCCTACGTCGGACAGGTAGCCGAGATTGTGAACGACAGCGCGTACGACGACACCGCTTTTGACTCGACTCGTCCGGCGTCGATGTCATGAGCAGCACCGAGTCACGATCGACATCCATGCTCCGCAGGCTGTTGGACGAGACCCTCGATCCCGGGTACGAGGAGGCCGCCGGCCGCCGGGTTGCTGCAGGCGGTACAGCGGCGCCGGAAAGCGGCTGGACCAGGCGGCTGGTTTTGGCCTTGTGCCTGCTGCTGATCGGGGCCCTGAGCACCGTCGTCATCTCCCAGGTCCGCTCGTCGGCTCCCCAACGAGAGGAACTGCGAGAGGCACTCATCGCGGACGTCGCCGCTCAGCGTTCGGCAGGCGATCTGCTGCAACAGCGACTGGTCGAGATCCGCGACGAGGCGACCCGCGTCCGCGAGCAGCTGCTGGCGGCCACCAGTCAGGGGCAGGGTGCACTCGACGAACTCGACCGAGCGGAGAAGGGCGCGGGCCTGACGGCCGTACGGGGGCCGGGGCTGGTGGTCACGCTCACCGATGCGCCCCCGCCGGAGAACGGCGGGGACAATCTCGGCCGGATTCTCGACCGGGACATCCAATCTGTGGTGAATGAGTTCTGGGCTGCTGGTGCCGAAGCTCTGGCTATCGACGGGCAGCGGCTGGGCCCCACGACCAGCATCCGCTCGGCCGGGCAGGCCATCCTGGTCGATTTCCGCCCGGTCACCAATCCTTATCTCATCGAAGCCATCGGGCCCGCCGGAATGTTCGACCAGCTGCTCGAATCTTCTGCCGTACGGACCTTGGCCTCTTACGCATCCTCGTTCGGTCTAGGCCTGGACGTCGTGCCGGCCGATCAGCTGGACCTGTTGCCCGGTACAAGGGCGGCCGTCACTGAGGCCGAGCCCGTCGGGCTACGCCGTGTCAGCGGGCGGGGGGACCACCGATGAAGGGCATCCGTACGGGGCCGGTCATCCCGATCCTCGGACTCGCGGTCGGGATTGCCGCCGGGGTCCTTGTCGATCCCAGCGTGCCGCTGTCCCTGCAGCCCTACCTGCCGATCGCGGTCGTGGCGGCCTTGGATGCGGTCTTCGGCGGGATCCGGGCGCGGCTGGACGGGATCTTCGACGCCAAGGTCTTCGTGGTCTCCTTCATCTCCAATGTGGTCATCGCTGCATTGATTGTTTTCCTCGGCGACCAGCTCGGTGTCGGTGCGCAGCTGTCAACGGCAGTGATCGTCGTCCTGGGGATCCGAATCTTCGGCAATGCGGCCGCCATCCGCCGACACCTGATCCGGGCTTGACGGGTGGCCACCGACAAGGAACCCACGGCCGAACCCATAGCCGAACCGGAGTTAGAGCAGGTGCGGTCGGAACCGGCCCGCCCGCGACCGTGGTCGGCGAGCCTGCTGATCGGTGTGCTCTGCACCCTGCTCGGCTTCGCTTTGGCGGTCCAACTGCGCACTGTCGACTCCGATCAAGGCCTGACCGGTGCCCGCCAGGAGGATCTGGTCCGGATCCTGGCCGATCTGCAATCCCGCCAGGACCGGTTGCGCAGCGAGATCAGCGAGCAGCAGGATCTGCTCGAGCAACTCGGCAGCGGTGAGGACTCGGCAGCGGCCGCTGTCGAGGAGGCTCGACGTCAGGCCGAGGCGCTGGCCATCCTCAACGGAACGATCGCAGCCGAGGGGCCGGGGCTGACCATCACGATCCGGGACCCGGACTCGGACGTGGATTCGGCGATCCTGCTCGACGCCGTGCAGGAGCTGCGTGGCGCGGGTGCCGAGACGATGCAGGTCGCCGGTGTACGGATCGGTGTGTCAACAGCACTGGTCGGAGGCGCCGGAGAAATCCGGATCGACGGTGTCGCGGTCGAGGCTCCGTACGTGATCATTGCAATCGGGGACAGCCAGACGCTCTCGGTGGCGATGCAGATTCCCGGAGGCGTCGAGGACAAGGTCATCCAAGCCGGTGGGAGCATCGATGTCGTTTCCGCTGATCAGGTCGTGGTGGACGCCTTGCGACCGCTGGAAGAGCCTGAATACGCTGAGCCTGCTCCCGACCCCGACGACTGATCGGTCGGACCCGGATCCACGAGAGGCAAACAGTGGCAGTACCAGACGACCGTAAGTACAGCGAGCAGCACGAATGGGTGCTCGTGACGGGGGACGAGGATCCGGCGGTGGCCCGGGTGGGCATCACCGACTTCGCCCAGGGCGCTCTTGGCGACATCGTCTTCGTCCAGCTTCCGGCCGAGGGCGACGAGGTGAGCGCAGGTGAGCCCCTTGGTGAGGTGGAATCGACGAAGTCGGTTTCCGACATCTATGCGCCGTGCAACGGAACGGTGCGTGCGCACAACGCCGACCTCGACGAGACTCCGGAACTGGTCAACAGCGACCCGTACGGAGACGGCTGGTTGGTCGAGATCATCGTCTCTGGCGATGTCGCCGATCAGCTGGGTGAGCTGCTGGACGCTGACGGATATCAGGACTTGCTCGACCGCTCCTGATCCGGCCGGCGATTACGGGTGCACTGGTGTCAGGGGGTAGACCCTCGACGTATGGTTGATCCTCAATCCGAGCGAGCCAGCTGGCAACGGGAACAGCGGAGCGCACTGACAGGAGATATGAGCCGGCGTGTATTGCACTCAATGTGGGCACGAAAACAGCGACAGCAGCCGGTTCTGCGCCCAATGTGGGCACGCCTTGCCGCGCAGTAACGAGGCGCCGTCTGGGGAGACCACCAAAGTCATCCCCAAGGTGGGCGGCGAAGACTCGACCGAGATACCAGTCGGCGACGAGGCGCACGAGCATTCCGGGGACAGCGGCTTCGTCGAGTCGCTACCCGGTGACTCAGCGCTGCTGGTGGTCAAGCGTGGCCCCAACGCCGGCAGCCGATTCCTGCTGGATCGTGATGTCATCACCGCGGGCCGGCACCCCGACAGTGAGATCTTCCTCGACGACGTCACAGTCTCCCGGCGCCATGTGGAGTTCGTCCGCGAGGACAAGGGATTCCTGGTACGCGATGTGGGCAGCTTGAACGGTACCTACGTCAATCGCGAACCGATCGACACCGCGACCCTGTCCGGCGGCGACGAGGTACAGATCGGCAAGTTCCGCCTGGTCTTCATCACCAGCGGCGCTGCCAGTGAGGGCGCAACGGACTCGTGACTGCCGCGGATCGGGCATCCTCACGAGAGCGCGAAGGAAAGTTGAGCATCGGCGAAGTGCTGGCCCAACTGCGCGCGGAGTTCCCCTCGGTGACGATCTCCAAGATCCGCTACCTCGAGGCCGAGGCCTTGATCACCCCTGAGCGAACGGCCTCGGGCTACCGGAAGTTCTCCCACGAGGATGTCTCCCGGCTGCGCTACGTCCTGGCCGCCCAGCGGGATCAGTACCTCCCGCTTCGGGTGATCAAGGAACGCCTCGATGCCCTCGACCGCGGGCTGCAACCGGACTCCGGCGGGGGAGCACCTCGGGCGCCACGACTGTCGGCCGCTCCAGGGCTGCCCGACGCCGAGGACTTCGTCTCGGGGAACAGCGACGTTCGGGTCTCGGTCGAGGAACTGTGTGCGGCCACTGGACTGGCCGGCGATCAGGTCGCACAGCTGATCGACCTGCGGATCCTGGTCCCTCGCCCCGCCGGTTCTGGCTTCTTCGACGCCGACGCCCTGATGATCGCTCGGACGATCGCGGAGATGGCGCGGTTCGGGATCGAGGCACGCCACCTACGTGCCTACCGTGCTGCGGCCGACCGTGAGATCGGGCTTTTCGAACAGGTCCTGGCGCCATTGCTGCACAGTCGGGGTCCCGATGCCAGCGCCCGCGCTGAGGAGAACACCCGAGAACTGGCGGCGCTGTCGATCCGGCTGCATGCCACGCTGGTCAAGACCGGGCTGCCTGCCGCAATCCGCCGCTGACCCTGCGGTCCGCGGTGCGGTGAGACAGCCAGATCGGCATCGGTGTCGACTCCGGACGGAGGCAGCGACGTGTACGGTCATCGCTAACGGTGCCACGGCCTTCGATGGTGGGAGGGGACGAGATGACGATGCGCGAACTCAGCGTCGTAGGCGTACGCGTCGAGCTTCCGGCTAATCAGCCGATCCTGCTTCTCAAAGAGGTTGACGGAGAGCGCTACCTGCCGATCTGGGTTGGCGCCGTCGAGGCGGCGGCCATCGCCTTCGAACAGCAAGGGGTACGCCCGGCCCGACCGATGACCCACGATCTCCTACGAGAGGTCATCAAGACGCTGAACGGCACCCTCGAGGCGGTCCACATCACCGAGATGAAGGACGGCACCTACTACGCCGAACTGCTGTTCACCGGCTTCCCCCGGGTCAGCTCCCGCCCCTCGGATGCGGTTGCCCTGGCAGTCCGCAGCGGCGCGAAGATCTTCGGTGCCGAGGAGTTGCTCGACGAGGTGGGCATCGTCATCCCGGATGAGCAGGAGGACCAGGTGGAGAAGTTCAAGGAGTTCCTGGACACCATCACGCCGGAAGACTTCGGCGGCAAACACAAGCAGCCTTGATGGCGTTGGGGTGAAGCCTCGACCTACCCATGAGGGTTAGCTTTCCGACACGCCGCTTCTCGCGTTGACCCGTTGCCCGTAGCGGGCCTACGGTCAGTGGCAATTACCACGGTGTGACTTACCCGGCTGCAGAAGCGGTCGAGCGGTGTGCCGGACAGTTCGGCGAGGAGATCGACTGACATGAGCGAACGCGGCAGCTCTCGCCCCGGCGGCAACGAGCCGGAACAGGTCGAGTCGGCTCAGCAGGCCTTGTTCTCCACCGCTGAGGTCGCCGGGGTGAGCTATGACGAGGCGGCTCGTGAGGCGGTCGGCTTTCGCGGTCCGGTGGCCTGCAGCGCCGCAGGGATCACTTACCGGCAGTTGGACTACTGGGCGCGGACGAGCCTCGTCGAGCCGACCGTACGCGGTGCCACCGGGTCGGGTACGCAGCGGCTCTATTCCTTTCGAGACATCTTGGTCCTCAAGGTCGTCAAGCGACTCCTGGACGCCGGGGTGTCGCTACCCAACATCCGCAAGGCCGTCGAGTTCCTTCGTGGACGTGGCGTGCGCGATCTCGCGAACATCACCCTGCTCTCCGACGGCATCAGCGTGTACGAATGCACCTCTGCCGAGGAAGTCGTAGACCTTCTCGCCGGTGGCCAGGGAGTGTTCGGGATCGCCGTATCCGGGGCGCTGCGCGAGCTCACTGGTGCCCTGCACACACTGCCCGCCGAACGGGTAGATGGGGCAAGTGCCGGCGCCGATCCCGACGAGCTCGCCGGCCGTCGTCAACAGCGTGCCGTCTCCTGAATCGCTGCCTCGCTGATAGTTTCGCTCGGTGCTGACACCCGCGCCCTCGCTCGATCGGCAGCCGGCTAGGACCTTCGCCGACCGGCATATCGGACCCCGTCCCGGCGACACCGCCAAGATGCTGGAAGTCGTCGGCTACGAAAGCCTGGACGCGCTCACTGATGCCGCGGTTCCGGCCGGTATCCGCGCCATTGAGGCGTTGTCCCTCCCGGCCGCCTGTTCGGAGGTCGACGTACTCAGCGCGCTGCGCACCATCGGCGCCAAGAACCAAGTGCTCACGTCGATGATCGGCCAGGGCTATTACGACAACTACACACCGGCGGTGATCACCCGCCGGGTGCTGGAGAGTCCAGCCTGGTACACCGCGTACACGCCTTACCAACCGGAGATCAGCCAGGGCCGGCTCGAGGCACTGCTGAACTTCCAGACGATGGTCGCCGACCTGACCGGGCTCGAGGTTGCCAACGCCTCATTGCTGGACGAGGCCACCGCCGCCGCCGAAGCGATGACTCTGGCTCGGCGGGTGTCCAAGGCCAGCCAAGGTGCCGCGTTCCTCGTCGATGCAGACGTCTTCCCGCAGACGCTCGCAGTTCTGCGGACCCGGGCGAAACCGTTGGGGCTCGACGTCGTCGTGGCCGATGTGAGCAGCGATCTCCCGGACGGTGAGTTCTTCGGCGTCCTGGTGCAATTCCCGGGGGCCAGTGGTGCCGTCACCGATCATGCTGCGCTGGTCGCCGAGGCACACGAGCGGGGGATGGTCGTGGTCGCCGCGGCCGACCTGCTGGCCCTCACTGTGCTCCGTCCGCCCGGTGAGATCGATGTCGACGTCGTCGTCGGCACCACTCAGCGATTCGGCGTACCGCTGGGCTTCGGCGGCCCGCACGCCGGATACATGGCGATCCGAGCCACGATGGCACGGCAGATGCCGGGGCGCCTGGTCGGACTGTCTGTCGATGCCGACGGAGACCCCGCCTATCGCCTGGCCCTGCAGACTCGGGAACAGCACATCCGCAGGGAGAAGGCGA
>JACCUF010000084.1 GCA_013811975.1 Geodermatophilaceae bacterium
CGAGATAGTCGTCGTGGCTCACGTCAGCCCGCCAGCCGGGGATCGATTCGAGCTTGTCCAGCGTGCCGCCGGTGTGCCCCAGACCCCGGCCGGACAGCTGGGGTACGGCGACGCCGCAGGCGGCCACTAACGGCGCCAGCGGCAGGGTGATCTTGTCCCCGACACCGCCGGTCGAATGCTTGTCGGCCGTCGGCCGGCCGAGGTCGCCCAAGACCATCCGTTCACCGGTTTCGATCATGGCCGCGGTCCACCGCGCGAGCTCGGACTCGGCCATGCCACGAAACACGATCGCCATGAGCAGGGCGGCCATCTGCTCGTCACCAACAGCACCGCGAGTGTAGGCGTCGATGATCCAATCCACCTGCTCGTCGGTCAGGGTGTGCCCGTCCCGCTTCGCCCGGATGACATCAATCGCGTCCATCGCTACGCCCCCCTTCTGCGCGGTTGTCGCGGTTGGCCGCGGCGAGCAGGTCGTTGGGTCCGAAGGCGTCGGGCAGGACCTCGCTCATCGGGACGATGCCTCGCCCGGTCTTGAGCAACAGCTGCGCACCACCCTGTTCCCAGAGCAGCTGACGACATCGACCACACGGCATCAGCGGCTGAGCGTCCCCGCCGACACAGGCCAACGCCACCAACCGCCCCCCGCCGCTGGCGTGCAGCGCGCTGACTAAGCCGCACTCGGCGCACAGCCCCAGCCCGTACGAAGCGTTTTCGACGTTGCATCCGGACACGATCCGCCCATCGTCGACCAGAGCCGCGGCGCCGACCGGGAAGTTCGAGTACGGCGCGTACGCGTGACCCATTGCGTCCACGGCGGCGACCGTCAGTGCGTCCCAGTCGATGTTGGCCGTTGAGCTAGTCACCTAGCCGGCCTCGCCCCGTCGATAGATCAGGCCGTCGGCCGCCGGCATTCGCAATCGCTGGGAGGCAAGTGCCAGGACGAGCAGCGTCGCGACGTACGGCGTCATGCCAGTGAAGTCGGCCGGTACGACGTCGGTGAGCAGGAACCAGATCAGGATCAGCGCCGCGAATCCGCCGGTGATGATCGGCCGGATCGGCGGCTGGTTGCGATAGATCTGCCACGCCGCGATGACGACCATTCCGAACACCAGGACGAGCAACAGCGCGTGCACCGACGTGCCGCCACTGCGCAGGCGCAGGGCATCGGTATAACCGAACAGACCCGCGCCAGCGGCCAGACCGCCCGGTCGCCAGTTGCCGAAGATCATTGCGGCAAGGCCGATGAAACCGCGCCCACCGGTCTGCCCATCCCGGTAGGAGCTCGATGCCACGATTGCGAGGAAGGCACCGCCCAACCCGGCCATTCCACCCGAGATGAGCACCGCGATGTACTTGTACTTGTATACGTTCACCCCGAGCGTCTCGGCCGCAGCAGGGTTCTCCCCGCAGGACCGCAGGCGCAGCCCGAAGGCGGTGCGCCACAATACAACATAGGTCCCGATGATCAGCAGCAGCGCGATGATCGTGAGTACCGAGACGTTGTTGGTCAGGGCACGCAGCAACGATGCCAGGTCGGAGACGAAGAACCACTGTTTTTCGGCGATCGTGCCGAGACCGTCGGCCACTCCGGGCACGGTCACCGCGGGCAGATCCGGTATCGAAGGCGACTGCGTCGAACCGCCGCCGGGTACGCCCTCGAAAGCCACCGCCGCGAGATACTGGGTGGCACCCAGGCCGAGGATGTTGATCGCCACCCCCGAGACGATGTGGTCCACGCCAAAGGTCACCGTGGCGATCGCGTGGATGAGCCCACCGACGGCTCCGAGCGCAACCCCGGCCAGTACCCCGGCCCATGCCCCCCACTGGTATCCGGCCCAGCCGGCCCCGAACGTCCCGAGGATCAGCATGCCTTCCAAGCCGATGTTGACCACCCCGGCCCGCTCAGCCCAAAGCCCCCCCAGACCGGCCATGGCGATGGGTACGGCCAAGCCGATTGTCGCGCTGAGGGTTCCCGAGGAGTCAATGTCGTTAGCCCCTGTGATCACCCGTACCAGCGACAGCAGGAACAGCAACCCCGCGATCGCCAATAGG
>JACCUF010000089.1 GCA_013811975.1 Geodermatophilaceae bacterium
AGGACCGACGAGGAATTCGAGGCATCCCGTACCGCCGAGGTGGCAAAGGCGAGCAGGTCATCGCAGCCCTGGTTGCGGGCGTCCTTCTTGGCTCGAGTCACCGCATCGATCAGGGATTGCTCTCCGGTCTTGGACAGGCTGCCGCTCTTGGTCAGGTTCTCAGCCAGCCGCAGGACGGACTTCGACGAGTGCGTTGGAGTCGGGTGGCCGCCGCGATAGGCGTCCACCACGAGCAGGTGGACGGTGTTGGAACCGACGTCCAAGACTCCGAGGCGCACCACCAAACTGTGTCATGGCCGTCGTGGCGGTGCCTTCCACGCACTGTACGAGCCGCGGATCGGCCGTCCTACCCTGTCGTGCATGGTCGATGACCCACGCGCCACCGAGGTCGGACTCGATTTCGCCCGCGAGTGGGTGGAGTTCGTTGATCCAGCTGACAGCGAGCACGTCGTACGCGCCGATCTCACCTGGCTGAACTCGTCGTGGACCTGCATCTACGGCAGAGGCTGTCACGGAATCCTCAAGGAACGCCCCAACGACGGATGTTGCAGCCACGGCGCCTTCTTCACCGACGAGGACGACGTCAAGCGGGTGAAGAGGTTCGTCAAGGCGCTGACCCCGAAGTACTGGCAGTACTACCTCAAGGGCCAGAAGGACTGGACCGAGCGCGACAATGTCGGCGACGAGGAGAACCGGTTGCGTACTCGGACAGTGGATGGAGCCTGCATCTTCCACAACCGGCCCGGATTTGCGGGCGGGGAAGGCTGTGCCCTGCACGCGCTGGCGCTGCGCACCGACAAACACCCGCTGGAGACCAAACCCGATGTCTGCTGGCAGCTGCCGATCCGGCGCGAACAGGAATGGGTGGACCGACCGGATAACACCCGGGTCCTGGTGTCGACGATCACCGAGTTCGATCGCCGCGGCTGGGGTGACGGCGGACACGAACTGCACTGGTGGTGCACAAGTTCCACCGACGCCCACGTCGGCCGGGAGCCGTTGTACGAGGGGTACGGCCCCGAACTGGTCGCATTGATAGGTGCGCCCGCCTACGCCGAACTCGTCCGGCTTGCCCGAGCCCGCTTGGCCGGCGGCATGGTGGCCCCTCACCCAGCCACCCCGAAGAGCACCGACTTCCCGGCCTAACCGCCGTTTTCGCGATATAGGCTCGTTTCGCGTGGGAATGCGCGCGGTTCTCGCGATAACTGCTGTAAAGCCGTCCGGTCAGAGGAGCGCCGCGGACATGGTCGATGCGGAGGGCCGGCTGGCGAAGGTACGTCGATAGGCCTGAGGCGAGACACCCCGACGGCGTACGAACTGCTCGCGCATCCCGGCCGCGGTCCCGAAACCGACCGTACGGGCGATGTGCTCGACGCTGTCGGCCCCTGATTCCAGAAGGTGTTCGGCGGCGGCCAGCCGTTGTGCGAGTATCCAGGCGTGCGGAGTCGTGCCTGTGGCGGCACGGAAGTGCCGGGCGAAACTGCGCGGTGACATCAGCACCCGTCGGGCTAGCACTGGCACCGAGAGCTCCTCTTCCAGATGGGCCCGCATCCACTGCAGCAGCCCGCGCAGCGGGTCATCACCCGCGCAGGTAGCTACCGGTGTCGCGATGAACTGGGCCTGCCCACCGTCCCGATGTGGCGGTACAACCATGGTGCGCGCCAATGCATTCGCCGCCTTCGCGCCGTACTCGCGACGAATCAGGTACAGGCAGAGGTCGATACCTGCTGCGGTGCCGGCACCGGTCACGATCTGGCCCTCATCCACGTAGAGGACATCGGAGTCCACGGTCACCGACGGGAAGGTCTCGGCCAGCAGGTCAGCGAACCCCCAGTGGGTGGTCGCCCGGCGACCGTCGAGCAGCCCTGCATGGCCGAGCACGAACGCGCCGCTGCAATGCGTGGCGATCGTCGCACCGCGCCGGTAGGCGGTGAGCAGGGCCTCGATGACCGCCGGGCTGGGCGCTGCAACTGAGTCGACCGGCCCTGGACCGCAACCCCAGGACGGGATCTGGATGACGTCAGAGGCGGCCAGCCGATCCAGCCCGTGCTCGATGGTGATCAGGATCCCGGTGTCGAGCCGGGTGGGCCCAGGCTTCTCAGCGACCAGGGCGAAGTCGAAAGCCGGAATGCCGATGTCTGCGCGGTCGTACCCGTAGACCTCGGCCAGGACTCCGATGCCGAAGCCGCCGTTCCCCGGGCCCATCAGGCCACTGACGACAGGTCGTTTCTGCATAGGACCACTATGGCAGATTCCCGACGAATCAGGGCATTTCTGCCACTGGCAGATGGACATCGGCTCGCGCATCCTTTGAGCATGTTCTTCATCCACTGCCCCACGGCAGACCGGGACGAGCTGATCGCTGACAGTCGGATCGTTCGACTGATCAACCGCCCTACCGACATCGCGGTGGTCCTCGCCTGCTATTGCGGCAAGAACCACGTCATCCGCACCGGCCGCAAGCCTCTCGAACGCGCCGGCCGGTGGGTAGCTTAGAGCTCAGGGACCAACTGCGCTGGCGCTTGGGACAAGCTGGCAAATCCGGCAGAGGGTCAGGCTTCGAACTTGTAACCGAGTCCTCGTACGGTCATCAGATGGCGCGGTCGGCCGGGATCGGGTTCAACTTTGGCGCGCAGCCGCTTCACATGCACGTCGAGGGTCTTAGTGTCTCCCACGTAGTCCGAGCCCCAGACCCGGTCGATGAGCTGGCCGCGGGTGAGCACCCGGCCGGAGTTCCGGAGCAGGATCTCCAAAAGGTCGAACTCCTTGAGTGGCATGGATACCGAGTCCCCATTCACTGACACGGTGTGTCGCTCGACATCCATCCGCACCGGGCCCGCTTCGAGGGCCGCGTCATCGACCAGGTCGGTGTCCTGCCCGCGGCGGAGCACCGCCTTCATCCGGGCAAGGAGTTCACGGGCGGAGTACGGCTTGGTCACGTAGTCGTCGGCGCCGAGTTCCAAGCCGACCACCTTGTCGATTTCGGCGTCCTTGGCGGTCAACATGATGATCGGAACCGTCCCCCTGCCGCGCAGTGCCTTGCAGACCTCGGTGCCAGACAGGCCGGGAAGCATCAGGTCGAGTAGAACGATGTCCGCGCCGTGCCGATCATAGGTATCCAGTGCCGCCGGCCCAGTCTCGGCGATGTCGACCTCATAACCCTCCTTGCGCAGCATGTAGGACAGAGCATCGGAGAAGGACTCCTCGTCCTCGACGACGAGCACCCGCGTCATAAGAATTAGTTCCCCTTCGTGGCAGTGGCAGTGGCAGTGGCGTTGGCGTTGGGCCGACGACGACGCCGGCCCGGCGAAGTCGCCGGCGGCGTCGGGTCGAGATCTCGTGCTTCGGGGTGCGGGACAAGCGGAATGCGCACCGTGAAGGTGGACCCGACTCCGGGCTCACTCCATACCTCCACCGAGCCTCCGTGGTTGGTGACGATGTGTTTGACGATGGACAGACCGAGACCGGTCCCGCCCGTGGCGGTAGCCCTTGACGGGTCGACCCGGTAGAACCGTTCGAAGACCCGCTGCCGGTCGGTGTCCGGGATGCCCACACCCGCATCGGTGACGGCGATCTCGGCGAAACCCGATCGGGCGCGGGTGCCCACGGTTACATGGGTCTCGGCCATGCTGTAGCCAACCGCGTTGGTCAGGAGGTTGGTCACAGCAGTGATCAGTTGAGACTCCACGCCGCGCACGATCAGATCGGGCTGGCAGGACGCGGTGAGTTCGATCCGCTTGGCCGCGGCAGCGAGTCGGGTCCGATCGATGGCCTCGGTAACTATCGCCTCGAGCGGCACGGGCTCCAGGGCCGGCAACGGTTCCCCGCCCTGCAGCCTGGACAGGTCGATCAGCTCGCGGACCAGTCTGGCCAGTCGCTCGGCCTCGTGGCTCATGCGGGCCGAGAATCGACGAATCGCCTCCGGGTCGTCGGCGGCCTCCTGGACGGCCTCGGCCAGCAGGGTGAGCGCGCCCACCGGGGTCTTGAGTTCGTGACCGACATTGGCGACGAAGTCGCGGCGCACCGCCTCGACCCGGCGCACCTCGGTCACGTCCTGCAAGAGTATGGCCACACTTCCGGACGGATCGAGTCGAGCGGCGTGGACCGACATCCTGCGCGGTCCAGCCCCCATGACGTGCTCAGGTAGGGCAACCTCGGTGCGGCGGCTGCCGGCGCTGCGTGCGCTGCTGACGGCAGCAGCCAGGGCCGGCAGGCTGATTCGGTCTGCGCGAACCACACCCAGTCCCTGGGCCGAGGCGTTGGCCAGCAGCACCAGGTCATCGCGGTCGACCACGACCGCAGCCGGGTCCATGACATCGATCAGTCGCCGGATGCCGATCGGCTCTTCCGCGGTCTCGAGAGGAGGACGGATGGACTGCCTATCGAGGCCTCGTTGTGACCTGCGAGCGATCAGCGCTCCGATGGCAAGGCCGACTACCAGCCCCGCCACGACGCCCAGTGCGACCTCCACGAGAAGGATGGTAAGGCGCATACTGGTCCCTGCTGCTCGCGGCGAGACCGTAGGCAGTGCGGCAGGGGTGAAGTGTTCACCCCCGCGTCGCAGCCCGTTCACGCCGTGCCCGCCGGGATGTGACCGTTCGGCCTAGCCTCGTGAGACAGGCCGAACGCCCAGGGGAGGCCGGCAGGGCCGTTGGCTGGGGTCAGACTGAGAGGCATTTGTCATGCGCGAGAGTTACCACGAGGAGCTCGACCAGATCGGCGCCACTTTGGTCGAACTCACCCAGTACGTGGCCACGGCCATGGTCACCGCCTCGACGGCCCTACTCGAGACCGACCTCGACAGCGCCCATACGGCTATAGCCGGTGATCACCGGATCGACGATCTGCGGACCGGCGTCGAAGAGCGGTGCTTCATGCTGTTGGCCCGCCAGCAACCGGTGGCCGGAGATCTGCGCACCATCACTACCGCTCTGGCCACCGCCGCCGACTTGGAGCGGATGGGGGACCTCGCCGCGCACATCGCCAAGGTCGCCCGGATGCGTTACCCGTCGGCAGCCGTTCCCGAGGAGGTACGTCCCTCGCTGGAACAGATGGGGCTGCTCGCCGCCCGGCTCGCCGTCAAGGTGGGCGAGGTCATCGAGGGCCGGGACGTGCCGCTGGCTCGCGAACTCGAGGCTGAGGACGACCTGATGGACGCTCTGCACCGCGAGCTGTTCTCGATCCTGCTCGCGGACAACTGGGCGCACGGCATCGAGCCGGCGATCGACGTAACTCTGCTCGGGCGCTACTACGAACGCTTCGCCGACCACGCAGTGCTCGTCGCCCGCCGGGTCATCTATCTGGTGACCGGCGTCTGGCCGGAGGAGATCAGCGCCAAGGTCGGCTGAACGGCAGGTTTGCCTCCGCCGGTCTGCGACAAGGTCACTTCCGGCCCTGGTTCTTCACCGCCTCGATCGCTGCGGCCGCCGCGGCCGGGTCGAGATAGCTGCCTCCGGCCGAATGCGGTCGCATGTCCTCGTCCAGGTCGTAGTGCAGCGGGATGCCGGTCGGCACGTTCAGTCCGACCACCGCGTCCTCGGTCATGCCATCAAGGTGCTTGATCAACGCACGCAGGCTATTGCCGTGTGCCGCAACCAGAACGGTCCGTCCGGCACGTAGATCTGGGACGATCGCGTCGTACCAGTACGGGATCATCCGCGCGACCACATCGGCCAGACACTCAGTGCGCGGCCGGAGCTCAGGAGGAAGTGCTGCATAGCGAGGGTCGTGGAACTGCGAATTCTCGTCGTCGACGGCCAGCGGCGGCGGCGGCGTGTCGTAAGAACGACGCCAGAGCATGAACTGCTCCTCGCCGTACTCGGCCAGGGTCGCGGCCTTGTCCTTGCCCTGCAGGGCGCCGTAATGGCGCTCGTTGAGCCGCCAGGACCGGTACACCGGCAACCAGAGCCGGTCCGCTGCATCCATGGCCAGCTCGGCGGTGCGGATGGCTCGCCGCTGCACCGAGGTGTGCACGACGTCGGGCAGCAGGTCCTGCTCGCGCATCAGTTCTCCACCACGGGTGGCTTCGGTCATTCCCTTGTCGGTCAGGCCGACATCGACCCAGCCGGTGAAGAGGTTCTTCTGATTCCAATGGCTTTCGCCGTGCCGTAGCAGGATGAGGGTGCTGGTGCCCGTCATGGAAGTCACCATCGCATCCTGCCGGATCACCTACCATCCGGAAGGGTGGTGGCTCCGATGGGTAGGGCACAGGACGGGTGGGCGACTCAACTCGCGGCGTGGACGATAGATCCCGAGATCCTCGCGGCCGCACCGGAGTCGCCGTACGGCTTCCCACCCGGGCTGTTCGGAACCCAGAGCGGCGCCGAGTCGACGCACCGGGTGATCAGCGCCGCACTGCCTCACGGCGGCAGCATCCTCGACGTCGGCTGCGGTGGGGGCGCCGCCAGCATCCCGGTTGCCGCTCGGGCCGGTTCGCTGCTCGGTGTTGACTCCTCTGAGCGAATGTTGCAGGACTTTTCCGCCGCGGCCGCTACGGCAGGCGTCCCGGTAAGGACGTGGCCCGGCTCCTGGGCCGAGGTCGCCCCGGATGTCCCCGTCGCCGACGTGGCAGTCTCCGCCAACGTCGTATACAACGTTCCGGACATCGGAAACTTCCTTCAGACGATGACCGACCATGCCCGGCACCGAGTAGTCATCGAACTGACCGATTCCCATCCGTGGACCGGAATGGCCGCACTGTGGCGCCACTTCCACGATCAGGAGCGACCGGAGGGGCCCACAGCCGCTGACTTTCTGGACGTCACCGCCGAACTCGGGTTCGACGCCAAGGTGGAGACATTCCAGCGGGTGGCAGTCTGGGCCAGTGCCGAGCCCGAGGTGGTCCTGGCATTCAACCGACGACGGCTGTGCCTACCGGTCGAGCGCGAATACGAGGTCGCCGCAGCCATGCAAGAACTGCCTCCTGCTGGGCCGGCATCGGCCTGCACCGTGTGGTGGGACGTCTGACCGCTACTGGAGATAATCGAAGGTGAAACCGCTGAGCTCGATCTAGGGTGCAGAGGTGCCCGAACCACAACCATTGGACATACGGGTCACCAATCTCCGCAAGACCTTCCGCGTGCCCGAACGCGAAGCCGGCCTGCGTGCCTCGATGCGCAGCCTCCTACGGCGCACCTATCGCGACGTCGATGCCGTTGCGGGGGTCAGTTTCGACATCCCGGCCGGTGAGATAGTGGGCTTCCTCGGGCCGAACGGAGCCGGCAAGACTACGACCCTGAAGATGCTGTCCGGGCTGCTGTTTCCTACCTCCGGTGAGATCCGCGTCCTCGGCCATGTCCCCTCCCGCCGAGAGCGTAAGTACCTGGGCCGGATGACGCTGGTGATGGGCAACCGCAACCAGTTGCAGTGGGACATCCCAGCTCTGGACTCCTTCGAGATGAACCGGGCCATCTATCGCATCCCCGAAGCGGACTTCCGCGTTGCGCGGGACGAGATCGTGGAATTGCTCGAGATCGGCGATCTGGTGCGCAAACCCGTACGAACGCTGTCCCTCGGCGAACGCATGAAAGCCGAGATCGCGGCCTCGCTGCTGCATCGGCCGCAGGTGCTCTACCTGGACGAGCCGACGATCGGCCTGGACGTGACCATGCAGAAGCGGATCCGCAGCTTCCTGGCCGAGTACAACCAGCGCCACGGCGCCACCGTGTTGTTGACCAGTCACTACATGGCCGACGTCCAGGCCCTGTGCAAGCGAGTGATCATCATCGACCGGGGCTCGATCCTCTACGACGGCGGCCTCCGGGAACTGTCCACCCGCTACTCCCCGCACCAGACCGTCAACGTCGCGCTCTCCGACCCAGAAAACGACCTCAGCGGATATGGCGAGGTGCTCAGCGCGCAGGACGGCCGGATCAGCCTCAAGGTGGCCAAGTCCGAGACATCGGCGGTGGCGGCGCGTCTGTTGGCCGACTTCACGGTCAGCGACCTGACGATCGAGGACCCGCCGATCGAGGACGTCATCGAGCAGGTCTTCGCGGGGTCGGTACAGCGCACTGTGAACAAGGTCGGACGTTGACCCGGACGCTGCCTGGGCTGCCTGGGCTCTACGCCGTGGTGATGCGCACCGCCGTACAGACCCAGTTCCAGTACCG
>JACCUF010000091.1 GCA_013811975.1 Geodermatophilaceae bacterium
AAGGCACGCGGATGACACCGGGACTGACGTCGCGTTGCTGGCTCACTTCGAGACCACGATCGCCCACGACCAGCGGATCGAGCCGCGCGACTGGATGCCGGAGGCCTACCGCAAGACGATGATCCGGCAGATCGCCCAGCATGCTCACTCGGAGATCATCGGGATGCAGCCTGAGGGAAACTGGATCACTCGGGCTCCATCGCTGCGGCGCAAAGCCATCCTGCTGGCCAAGGTCCAGGACGAGGCCGGGCACGGCATGTACCTCTACTCCGCCGCCGAGACCCTGGGCATCGACCGCGGCGAGATGACCGAGCTGCTGATCTCCGGCCGGCAGAAGTACTCCTCGATCTTCAACTACCCAACCCCGTCCTACGCCGATGTCGGCGTGATCGGCTGGCTCGTCGACGGTGCCGCGATCTGTAATCAAGTTCCCCTGTGCCGCAGCTCCTTCGGGCCGTACGCGCGTGCAATGGTACGGATCTGCAAGGAGGAGTCCTTCCATCAGCGGCAGGGATACGAGCTGTTGATGACGATGATGCGGGGGACCGAAGCACAGCGGGAGATGGTGCAGGAGTCGGTCAACCGTTGGTGGTGGCCATCACTGATGATGTTCGGACCACCTGATGAGGATTCACCCAACACCGAGCAGTCGATGGCGTGGAAGATCAAGCGGCACACCAATGACGAGCTCCGTCAGCGCTACGTGGACATGTCCGTGCCGCAGGCAGCGGTGCTCGGCGTGACCTTCCCGGACCCGGAACTGAAGTGGAACGCCGAGACCGGTCACTACGACTTCGGCCAGATCGACTGGGAGGACTTCAAGCGGGTTGTCGGCGGCGACGGTCCGTGCAACGCCCAGCGGGTCGAGCACCGGCGTACCGCGCACGAGGAAGGGGCCTGGGTACGCGAGGCCGCCATTGCCTACGCCGAGAAACAAGCTGCCCGTGACGAGTCCGCGGCGTGACCGAGGGTCCGGCCCCGGCAAGTGGGTACACGGCCGAGGGCGGGCACGGCGCCGTACCGACAGGGCCCTCGGTTCCCACCGGGTCGCGAACCCGGGCGCCGCGCAACAGCTGGCCGCTGTGGGAGGTGTTCGTACGGGGCAAGCGCGGGTTGAACCATGTCCACGTCGGATCCCTGCACGCCGCCGACGGGGAGATGGCCCTGAGCAACGCGCGGGATGTCTACACCCGTCGCAACGAGGGAGTGAGCATCTGGGTGGTGCCGGCCGCGGAGATCACCGCGTCGAGCCCGGACGAGAAGGACTCATACTTCGCACCGAGCGGCGACAAGGTCTATCGGCACCCAACCTTCTACGAAATCCCCGACAACGTTCCCCACATGTGATGGCACGCAGTGGAACACGCTGATCGCCTAGCGCACACCGACGACTTCGCCGACGCGTATGGCTCGATCGCGTCGGACAACGACGAGCACCGATGGGCGTTCGGCTCGGGCTTCGACGACCCACTCGCAGGGGTCGACACAGCCGTACCGTCCGGCGTGGACGGTACGGACCTCGCGGCGTACTGCCTGATGCTCGGCGACGACGCGCTGATCCTGTCCCATCGCCTGCAGGAGTGGGTGTCTCGGGCACCGGAGCTCGAGGACGATGTCGCCATCGCGAATATCGCCCTGGACCTGCTCGGGCAGGCGCGGCTGTTGTTGGCGCGGGCGGGCAAGGCGGACGGTTCCGATCGGGGTGAGGACGCGTATGCCTACCTCCGCTCCCCCTCCGAGTTCCGCAACGTCGCGCTCGTGGAACTGGACAACGGGGACTTCGCGTTCTCCCTGGTCCGGCTACTGGTCTTCTCCACCTACCGACTGGCACTGCTCGATCGGCTTCGGACGTCCCGGGACCCGGTGCTGGCGGCGATCGCGGCCAAGGGCGTAAAGGAGGTCACCTACCACCGGGATTACGCCGCGCGCTGGATGCTGCGGTTGGGCGACGGCACGCAGGAGTCGCATCGGCGGGCTACCGACGCAGCGGCCGCCGCCTGGCCGTACGTCGAGGAATTGTTCAGGCCACACGACATCGAGTTGAAGCTCGCCGCTGCGGGGATTGGCGTCGACCCGTCGACCCTCCGGGCGGAGTTCGATGCCGTGATGACCCAAGTGCTCGCGGCCGCCACCCTGCAACCACCGGTGGCTGACCCACCTGCCGGGAGGGCTGCTGCTCCCCCTTCAGATGCGACTGCAGTTCCCGCTGCTGCCTCAGGCCGTAACGGCGAACACGCCGAGGTCCTCAGCGAGCTGCTGGCCGAGATGCAGAGCTTGGCCCGGGCACACTCCGAGGCGACGTGGTGACCGTGGTGCGCGGGGCACAGCCGGACGTACGCGAGATCGCGGAGACGGTGACCGATCCCGAACTGCCGATGCTCACGCTGGCCGATCTCGGTGTGCTGCGCGATGTCTGGGTCACTCATGCCGGCACGGTGGTCGTGTCGATCACGCCGACCTATAGCGGGTGCCCGGCGATGGATGCGATGCGCGATGACCTTCGGCGGGCGTTGCGCGCGGCGGGGTACGACGACGTCGAGGTGCGTACCGTGCTCGAGCCGGCGTGGACCACCGACTGGATCAGCGCGTCGGGTCGGGCAAAGCTCGCCAGGGCCGGGATCTCGCCGCCGCACACGGCGCCGACCCGCGCGCCCGGGCCGATCCAGCTCGACCTCGGAGCCACAGTCCGTGGCGCAGCTGGCCCCGATCTCGGAGCCACGGTCCGGGTGATCCGTTGCCCGCAATGCGGTTCGGCGCGTACTGAGGAGCAGTCCCGGTTCAGCTCGACCGCCTGCAAGTCACTGTGGCGGTGCAGCTCCTGCCTGGAGCCGTTCGAGCACATCAAGGAGATCTGAGCCGGTGTCTGCGCCCAGCCGGCACCAATACCGCGTCCGCCGCTCGAGTGAAGGACGCCTTGTGCCAATAGGTTCGACTCAGGGCGGCCTTCACTCGGGTGGGAGGTGGCGCTCATGAGCTTTGCGGCGATGACTCCGGCGGCCGTGGAGCCGGAGGAGGTTGCGGCGGTAAGGACGCGGCCGCGGGCCGAGTTCCGGGCTTTGCGGGTCGCCGATGTGGAGCGACTGACCGACGATGCGGTCGCGGTGACCTTCGAGGTGCCACCGGCATTGGCCGAGACCTACGAGTTCCTCCCCGGGCAGTCACTGACCCTGCGTCGGATCATCGGCAGTCGGGAGGAGCGCCGGTCGTACTCGATCTGCGCCCCGGCCGGCCAGCCGCCGCGGGTGGGCGTTCGCGAGGTCCCGGACGGTCTGTTCTCCCAATGGCTAACCGGCGAAGTACGTGCCGGCGACGAGATCGAGGTACTGCCGCCGACCGGTCGGTTCACCCCGGACGTGGCCGTAGCCGGGCATCACGTGTTGATCGCGGCCGGATCTGGAATCACACCGGTCCTCTCGATCGCGGCCTCTGTCCTGACGAACCCGGACAGCCAGGTCACGCTTCTGTACGGCAACCGGCGCACCGACACGGTGATGTTCGCCGAGGACCTGGCCGACCTGAAGGACGCGTACAACACCCGGCTGGACCTCGTACACGTGCTCTCCCGAGAGCCGCGTGAGGCCGAGTTGTTCAGCGGTCGACTGGACGGTGAGAGACTGCGAAAGCTGTTGCCCGCTCTCATCGATGTCGAGTCGGTGGATCACTGGTGGCTGTGCGGTCCGTTCGGAATGGTCATCGACGCGCAAGCCGTACTGGATCAATTCGGTGTGGACCCGAGCCGCGTCCATCAGGAGCTCTTCTACGTCGACGACCTGCCTCCACCGCCGGTACGCCATGAAGACGCCGGCATCGAGGGACCGTCGTCGGAGGTCCTGATCGTGTTGGACGGTCGTTCGACCCCGATCACGATCGCGCGGGAAATGACGGTTCTCGATGGGGCGCAACGGGTACGGCCGGACCTGCCCTTCGCATGCAAGGGCGGGGTCTGCGGCACCTGCCGGGCGAAGGTCACCTCCGGCGAGGTCAACCTGCGGCGCAACTACGCCCTCGACCAGTCCGAGCTGGACGCCGGGTTCGTACTGACCTGCCAGTCGCTGCCCGTCTCGGACAAGGTCACCGTCGACTACGACGCCTGACGCTGGGCGCTGGCCTGTCTGGTGATCGGTACCGCGCAGTCCCGGTTGCTCACGGTGGTCATGAGTTCTCCCTCTGCCTCTGAGTCAGTTCGGCGATCGACTGCCGCTCACCGGTGATAGGACGTCGGCTGGTGCGCGAGCGTTCCAGCTTGTGGCTCGGAACCCTTCGGGGCGGCAAGGGAGGCCGGCCTGCGTTGAGACCGTCGGGCGACAGCGAGTTCAGTGCTGTCCATCAAGGAGGCGGCACGGACTAGCCGGCCTCCTCGGCCCCGACCTCGTCGACAACAAGGTCACACGCCGCAGCCTGGCCGGCGCGATAGGCAGCCCGAGCGACCATGTGCGCAGCCACAGGCAGGGTGAGCATCTGCAGCAGGCCGACGAGTATCAGGACAGGCACGTCCTGACCGAACCGCAGGCGAAGTGCTACCCCGATCAGGGTAAGGAGCACGCCGAGCACCTGCGGTTTGGTCCCTGCGTGCATCCGGGAGAGCAGGTCCGGGAAGCGCAGCAACCCGATTGCCGCGGTCAATGAGAGGAATGCTCCGGCCACCAGGAAGGTCATCCCCGCGACGTCAGCGATCATCACCCAATTCATGCCCGTACCCCCTCGTCGTCATCACGATCACGCGAGACGAATCGGGCCACACTCACCGCACCCACGAAACCGACCAGGGACAATGAGACCAGGATCGGCAGGGTGGTGTCGTGCTGGTTCACCGCCGCTTCAAGGCCGAGTGCGCACACGAGTACGGCGATCAGTACGTCGATGGCCACGACCCGGTCCAGGATGGTCGGTCCGCGGGCCACGCGAACCAGAGTCAGTGCCGCTGCCGCAAAGAGCATCCCGCCGCCGAGAATGGTCATGACCGTCAGGAACGAGGTACTCATCTGCGCTCCTCCGAGTCGCCGGTCTGCTTGTCGATCTGCTGC
>JACCUF010000112.1 GCA_013811975.1 Geodermatophilaceae bacterium
CGGCTACCGGCTGGGGCATGCTGCCCGACTTGATCGACGAAGAGAAGTACAGCTACGCGTTTGTTGACTACCGCGGCTATGGGGCCCGGCGCGACGAAACTGGCGAGTACTCGATACCGGAGATCTCCGCCGACACGCTTGCCCTCGCCGACGAGCTCGGCTGGGAGAGCTTCGCCCTGCTAGGGCATTCGATGGGCGGCTCGGCGATCCAACGAGTGTTCTGCGACGCCCCGGAACGGGTGACGGCGCTGATCGGTATCAGCCCGGTGCCGGCCTCAGGCGTGCCGTTCGACGATGACAGCTGGGCTCTGTTCGACGGCGCCGCGCGCAACGACGACAACCGCTACGCGATCATCGACTTCACGACCGGCAATCGGCAGTCCGCCACCTGGATCAACCAGATGGTGGCTTTCTCGGTCGCCCAGTCCGAGCGCGACGCGTTCGGCAGGTACCTGTCCTCGTGGGCCAAATACGACTTCTCAGCCGAGCTCCCGACCGCACGGATCCCGGTGAAGGCAATCGTCGGTCAACATGATCCGGCATTGGGCGAGGCGACCATGGCCGGTACCTGGCTCAAGCACTACCCCAGCTGTGAATTGGACGTGCAGGCCAACGCCGGGCACTACACGATGTTCGAGGCGCCGGTAGCGCTGGTCACCAGTATTGAGAAGACGCTTTCTGCGTTGGGGTGAGCGGCGGCGCACGCGCCGCCGCACTGATTGACGAGACATGCTGCCGGCACTTTCAACATGAGACAGCAATTCCCGAGGAAGCGCAAATGCCTTGGAGGCCATCAGGAACCGCGAAGGACGACAGTCTTCCCAGGACTCGACCCCGGCACGTGCACGGCAACTGAACGTCCTCTAATCGGCGTGGAGTGTTGACGCGGCCCGCGCAGCACTCAACAGTGATCGCAACATTCGTTTGTCTAGGAGGACCCATGGCCGCGAAGGCTTCTGCACGGAAGGCCACCGCCACGAAGGCGTCGGCCGCGAAGACCACTGCCAAGAAGGCGCCTGCCAAGAAGGCGCCTGCCAAGAAGGCGCCTGCCAAGGGCGGCACCACGAAGGCGGCCTCGGCTCGTCCGACGGCAGGCAGCAAGACCACCCTGGCCAAGGTCGGGGCAAAGGCGACTGCCAAGAAGGCAACTGCCAAGAAGGCGCCTGCCAAGAAGGCAACTGCCAAGAAGACGACTGCCAAGAAGGCGTCTGCTCGTCCGACGGCGGGCACCAAGACGACACTCAAGAAGGTCGGGGCCAAGAAGACAGCTGCGAAGAAGGCGCCCGCCAAGAAGGCTGCCGCCAGCCGCTAGGGCGTTGGATCTGAGCACAGCACGAGGCCGCCGTCTCCATGCAACGGCGGCCCTGTCCTTCGATGCCATCCGCACCGAACTCGAAGTGCCGCAGGCTTTTTCCGCCGGTGTGCTGGCCGACGCGCAAGACAGCCTCAGCAGGGGGCCGCGGGGTGAACGAGAACCACTAGCCCTGCCGTTCGTCACGATCGATCCGCCACAGAGCATGGACCTCGACCAGGCCCTGCACATCGAGCGCACAGCCGACGGGTATCTGGTTCACTACGCGATCGCCGATGTGGCCGCCTTCGTGCGACCTGGGGCCGCGATGGACAACGAAGCCTGGGCGCGCGGGGTCACCCTCTACAGCCCCGACACCCGGACTCCGCTCTACCCCCCGCAACTGAGCGAGGACGGAGCGAGTCTGCTGCCGGACAAGGACCGGCCCGCGTTGGTTTGGGTGTTCACGCTCGACGAAGCGGGTGAGCCGACCGCCGTCGAGTTCACTCGGCGCCTGGTGCGCAGCGTCGCCAAACTCGACTATGCAGGGGTTCAGGTGGACTTCGACAAGTCTGCGGCGCATCCGAGTATCGGACCGCTTGCCGAACTCGGACCCATCCTGGTTCAACAGGCACGCGGCCGGGGGGCCATCGAACTCCCCATCCCCGACCAGGAAGTGGTTCTGGCGGCGGACGGCTCGTGGCGTCTGTCCTTCCGAGCACAATTACCAGTTGAGCGTTGGAACGCCCAAATCTCCTTGCTCACCGGGCGTTGCGCGGCGCAGATGATGCTGGCAGCCGGCATCGGGCTCCTTCGCACCCTGCCGGTAGCCGATCAGCATGCGGTTGCCGGGCTTCGCCGAGTCGCGATCTCGCTCGGAATTGACTGGCCAGCAGAAGTCTCGCCTGGTCAAATACTGTCCACTGTGGATGGCAGCACGCCTCGCGAAGCTGCCTTCATCGATGAGGCCGCAGGCCTGTTGCGCGGCTCGGGGTACACCGCCTTCGAGGGATTGGTGCCAAACCAAACGGAGCACGCCGGCGTCGGCGCTCCGTACGCGCATGTCACGGCGCCCCTCCGGCGGCTGGCCGACCGCTACGTCAACGAGGTGTGCCTGTCCATCCAGGAGCGCCGCGAAGTCCAGGACTGGGCAGCCCACCGGCTTCCCGATCTGCCGGCCGCGATGACTGCGGGAAATCGACGCGACAACGGACTCGAACGAGCCTGTCTTGATGCGACCGAGGCGGCGATTCTCTCCAACCGCCTCGGTGAGGTCTTTGAGGGCGTCGTCGTCGAGATCGACGACAGCGGCGCCAAGAGCGCGACCGTAGTGCTCAGCGACCTGGCCGTCCGGGCGAAATGCTCTGGAACTGCCCTCGAACTGGGAATGACCGTGCGGGTCATGGTCGCCGAAGCCGATGTAGCCACTCGTACCGTCCGCCTCGTGGTGGCGCCCTGATGAGGGACCTGATGTGGCGCAGGCAGTAGGCAAGCCGGTCGACGATCAGGGTCGGCCAATGCACGTGCAACGACCCAGGCGGGTCGTCTGCCTCGTACCGTCGCTCACTGAGGCCATCGCAGCCACGCATCGCCACCTCCTGGTCGGTGTGACCGACTGGTGCACGCATCCGGCCGGACTCGACTTGCCCCGAGTCGGGGGAACGAAGTGGCCGAATCTCGACGCGATCCGCG
>JACCUF010000120.1 GCA_013811975.1 Geodermatophilaceae bacterium
GAATCTGGACGTCGCGCAACTTCTTCATGTGCGTGATGAACCGGCCGCCCTTGACCGAGAAGATGAAATCGTCGGGTGTCTCGGCGTACCACCGCTGATAGTGCTCCGGCCGCTGCAGTGCATAGAAGGAGCCGTTGATCTCGATGCTGGACAGCCGACTCGCGGCGTACTCGAGCTCACGGCGCTGGACGAGTCCCTTCGGGTAGAACGTGCCTCGCCACGGTGGATAGCGCCAACCGGAGATGCCGACGTACGAACGGCCGATCATCGGAGCTTGGTGTCCTGCGCGCGAGTGAAGAGGACCTCGGCCCCGACCGGTCGATATCCAGCCGGGGCTGCCGCGGTCGCCGTGCTGACCATGAGAACATCCTGGCCACCTGGGCGAGCGTCGAGCTGACTACCAAGCGCAGCCAGAAACGGTGGCTGCAGCGGTAACCCGATCTCGGCCGGGCGCGAGTCTGACGTAGGGACCAACCATTTCTCGAGCCATGCGTGGTCGACGTCTGCGGCGATCAGGTGGTGTGCGGTGAACCCCAGCACCGCAGCGACCGCCTTGCCCGCAGGTGCAGGTAACAGGGTCACCGAGCCGTCGGCGGGCAGCGATCGGCCTTGACCGATCTGTGCGAGAAGTTCGGCGAGATGAGGCACAGCGTCATCAAACTCCGCAATGCCCGGTTGACCGGTGACGGGTGCCGGTGGACGGCGTGGCCAGTCCGTCGGTCACCCCAGATCCGTAGGTCTACTCATGACAGCTGCGTAGGCAGACGGATCCGAATGGCTCTTACCTCAGGCCAAGATCGAGTCATGGACACCTCCACCTCTGTCGTGATGGTCGCTTGCCCGACTTGCGCCACCGCTCTACCCGGCTGGACCGGCCCGGGACCGGCCTGTCCGAACTGCGGTCTGCCAACCGCTGGGCACGCCGGGTACGTCGTTGCCCGGATCGACGCGACCCTCGTCGAGTTCCGCGCCGATCGGGACCGGCTGCTCGACTCCATGCGCGCCATCGCCGGCCAGGTCCCCCTTGCGGTGGATAACGACTTCGCTCCGTCTCCGGGTGACGTTTCCAATCCGACGGTGTCGCCTCCCGATCCCGGACCGGCGCGGCAGCCACCCGAGCGCATCCCGGTGGTCGGCCGGGCATTCGAGCCGTTCCCGGCGTGCCCCATACGGGCAGATGCTTTCCAGGCCACGCCGAGGACTCCACGGCGCCGACTGAGCCCGCAACAGCTGCTGCTCGGCACGGGGGTGGTGCTGCTGGTCAGTGCCGCGATCGCCTTTGTCGCCGTGGCCTGGGGTCAGCTTGGGCTGGCCGTGCAGGCGACCACCTTGACTGTGCTGACCGGATCGGTGTGCGCCGCCTCGGTCGCGGCCGCCCGGCGTGGATTGCGCACGACCGCGGAAGCGTTGGCGATGGCCGGTATCGCCCTCCTCGTCGTTGATCTAGTAGCCGCACGCATCAAGGGTCTGGCAGGTCTGGACGACTTGGCTGGTCGGGCGCATGCAGCTCTGACTCTGGGTGTCGTCATCGTGATCGGCCTGGCGCTGCACCGGGTTGCGAGGACCACAGTGACCTGGCCGATCGGCGCGCTGGTCGCGGCCCAGCCGCTGGCCTTTCTCGCCCTGCCGGACGGCACGCCGGTACTGCTCGTGACCACAGCACTACTCGTCACCGCCTTCAACCTCGCCGTCGTCCGCAACACGCGTGCGGGCACGGCGGGTACGGCAATCGGGTTCGCCGGCCTGTGGTGGCTGACCGGCAGCGCTCTCGGTGCGGTCACCGCTTGGTCCGGTTCTCTCGTCGAATCCGGTTTGTGCATGCTGCTCGTTGCAGTTTCCAGCGGCCTTGCCGTCCTTGCCTTTTCAGGCCTCCGGCTGGATCGGTTCGCCGCACTGACACCAATCATCGATCTGACGGCGGTCGCAGTCGGGATCAGCACTGTGTCCGGGACGCTGCAGCAGACCGGGATCGTCGGCGTGTGGTTGACCGGAGTCCTCGGCCTGGCCGTCCTGACCGGCGCGGCGCTCCTCCGAGTCATGGTGGGCAGCCCGCGCCGGCGCTGGGAGATCCCAGCGTTGCTGGCTGGAACTTTGCTTGGTCTGACCTCGGTCGGTCAGCTGACTCTGGATGAGAACTGGACGCTGCTGGCCGTCCTCGCCGCGCTCGCCGCGGTATGCAGTATCGCCATCTCGGTCGCAGATCACGACATCCGCGTCCCGGCCGCGGTGTTCGCCGCTGTGCTGCCCGGCGTCGCGGTCCTGCTGTTGGTGGCCGACGGGCTTGCCGCACAGCTGGGCGGCTGGATCCTGGCCGTATTGGGGGCCAGCGTGCTGGGTGTGGCCAGCGCCAGAGTGCGTCAGGTGGAGGAAAGGCCACTTGCCGCCGCCGCGGGTCTGATCGGCCTGACCGCTGCCTCGCTCAGCGCTACATCCCTCGCCTGGGGTCAGCTGGCCCTGCAGTTGTCGGTCACAGCGGCGGCTACGTTGGCCTACGGTCAAGCCGCCAGGTATCGCCTGGCGAGGCTCGTCGGTCTGGCCGAACTGGTGCTGGCCTCCTGGGTCGGCGCCGCCGGGCTGTCGGTGACGACACCTGAGGTCTACACCCTTCCCGCCGCGGCCGGTTTGCTGCTCGCCTCGGGCGCAAGGCTGGTGACCGCCTCGTCCTGGTCAGCTTGGGGTGCACCGCTGCTGGTCGGCTTCCTTCCGTCCACGATTGTCATGCTGGACCATCCGGATGCAGTGCGCCTCGTGCTGCTGGTTGCGGCGGCGACCCTGTGCGCCGTGGCCGGCACGCTCACCCACCGGCAGGCCCCGTTCGTCATCGGCCTGGGCGTCCTGACTGCCCTGGCAGTCACCCAGCTGGGGCCGTACGCGACGCTGCTTCCGCGCTGGTTGTCCCTCGGCGCGGCCGGCGTCCTGCTGCTCGTCCTTGGCGCCAGCTACGAGCGCCGGCTGAACCAGGCCCGGGAAGCTGTCGCTTGGGTGAGCGCGCTGCGCTGACGGGCCAGGCAGCGCTGCCGATCAGATTCGGAAGCCAAGGGCCCGCAACTGCTCACGGCCGTCGTCGGTGATCTTCTCCGGTCCCCACGGTGGCATCCAGACCCAGTTGATCACCACGTCGTCGACCAGTCCCGGGCCGGGACCGCCGGTGAGCGCCTGCCGAGTCTGATCCATGATCACATCGGTCAGCGGACAGGCCGCCGAGGTGAGTGTCATGTCCAGCGTGGCTACGTTGCCTGCGTCCACGGTGATGCCGTAGACCAGACCCAGGTCGACCACGTTGATGCCGAGTTCGGGATCGACGACGTCACGCATCGCTTCCTCCACATCATCGACGGCGGCCACCTCGGCAGTGCTGGGTACGGTCTGATCGCCGCCCGGGGCGGGCTGGGTGCTCTGTTCGGTCATACGTTCTCCTTGCTCGGCGTCTGCGAAGACAACTGCTCGTG
>JACCUF010000134.1 GCA_013811975.1 Geodermatophilaceae bacterium
CCAGCCATAGGTCGAAGTGCCAGCGCTGGCGGGGAATGTCGTGGTCCTCGGTGCCCTGGAACCACAGGCCTGGGACCCGGCCGGTGGGGTCGAAGATCGAGTCATAGATCTTGTTGTCCGGGCTACCTGTGAGCAAGATCGACCAGAAGGGGGCGATATTGTTCTCGTGCGCGGTGTCGAGCGCGATCTCGAGTTGGGTCACCGCAGCGGGCTCGGGCTCGAGTCCATTCTGGCGGGCGATCTCGCTGATCCTTCTTGCCATGTCGATGTCCTTCTGCGTGACCCACAGGCCGTCCTCATGGGTGCACAGCGAGACGTCGATGACGCCGCGGCTCAGTCTCAGGTCGGGGTAGTGACCGTCGGCCTCGGCGACCTGTGACACCGCGGCGACGAAAGTCGCTGCCACGATGTAATCCGGGATCGAGTAGCGCGCGTGCAGTGCCTGGGCCAGCTTGCGCCAGTCGGCAAGGCCTGCATCGAGGATCTGCTGGTTGCTGCGTTTCTCCACGGCTCGACTCTGCCACGAGGGACTGACAGCGGGCTCGTCGCCGCATCGAGTTAGTCAGCCACTGTCTGTGTCGCAAGGGCGAACGAGGACGGGTCCGGTTGTCTGATAGCCGGCCCCTCGGCTACGCGGGGGTGACACCCGGCGCTCACGATCATGAATCCGCTCTCGTACGGTCGGTGGCAGACCAGTTCAGCATCCAACTCCCCGCCCAATCAGCGGAGGGTTCGAGGACGAGCAGATCGGTGCCGGTGGCCAGAGCGTTCGCCGGGCAGGTCATCGGCTCGACCGCGAGGCTGCGTCGGCGCTGGCCCTCCGGGAGCGTGTCGCCGGAGTAGACCTGCAGCCACGGCCACTGCTTGTCCACGCCCAGCACCAACTCACCGACCGATCCGCGCAGCCGCAGCCGTGCCCAGCCGTCCTTGTCGCGGATCAGGTCGGTCAGTGGGGTGTCCAGAGCTCGATCACCAATGCGCCCGATCGCGCCGTCGAAGGGGCTACGCCGGCCGGTGGGTAGGCCGTCGGCGACGTCTGCTGCCGTACGGGCGGGAATGTTCAGATCCGAGTCTCCGATGCCCCCGTCCGAAGCTGCACCGACGTAGAGGTAGGGATGCATGCCGACGCCGAACGGTGCCGGCTGGTCTCCGACGTTGCGAACCCGGACGGTCACCTCGAGGTGATCCGGGGCGAGCGTGTAGTCGACTGCCACGGCCAACCGGAACGGGTAGCCAGGCCGAGCTTCGAGCACAGTCCCGACGGTCGCCGCGCCGTCGATGCGCGCCAGCTCAGACCAGCGCTGCCAGGACAACAGCCCGTGGCTGGCAGTGGGGCGGTCCGGCGCGGCGACATCGAGTTGTAACGTCGAACCCCGCCAGTCGTAGCGACCGCCGGAGAGCCGATTCGGCCAGGGCAGTAGGACTCCGCCCCGCCGACCCGCAGGAATCGTGCCCGCCGGATAGCCGTCGAGGACGTCCCAGTCCCCGACGACCAAACGGCGTAGGTTGCCGCCGCGCAGGTCGATCGCCAGCCGTGCCTGCCCGCTGGAGATCTGCACCTCAAGCGGTTCGATGTCGGGCCATCGGGTGAAGCCGTCGGGCGCCCGCCGGTGCGTGCCGTCTGCTGGGGCGCCACGACCCGTCATGTCAACCGGTCAGCCCTGGCCGGGTCGAGCTGCGCCCACCGTGTCCAGCCGGGCCGGGCCTCAGGCCAGAGGCAGCGCTGGAATCTGGCGACCGTCAGCGCCGCGGTCAGGGCCAGCGCAGTCGCGACCAGGAACGCCTGATTGGCACCGAATGACTCCACCAACAGGCCCGAGGAGGATGCGCCGACGGCCACTCCCAGGCCCACCGCCGTGCCCACCCAGGTGAAGCCTTCGGTGACGATCGCCTTGGGTACCAGCACCTCGACCAGGGTGAACGAGGTGATCAGCGAGGGTGAGATTGCGAAACCGAATACACCCACGGCAATCCCCATCAGCAGTACGTCGCCGATCAGCACCAGGGGGACGCTCAGCAGCGTCAACCCGACGAGAACGGTGATCAGCCGCCGATGCAGGGGCGTCTGGAAGCTCAGGACTCCCCACAGGATCCCGGACACCATTGATCCAACGGCCAGCGACGCGATCAGCACGCCGGACAGCGAGTACGCCCCCACCTCGTCGGAGAATGCGACCAGGCTGACCTGCAGGTCGCCAAGGATCCCGCCAATAGCGAACCCGACGACGCACAACACCCGCAATCCTGGAATCCGCATTGCCGACGGGCCGCGACTCACGTGTGCTCCGCCCGGCGGCGGCTCGGTCTTGCGTTGTCCGGCGAAGAGCAGCCCCCCGGCCGTGGCGAGCACGAAGGCGGTCACCACCCCGGACGTGGTGTGACCCGTGGTGGACAGGAAGGTGACCAGTACCGGCCCAACGATGAAGGTGAACTCGTCGACGACCGATTCGAAGGCCAGGGCTGTCGGCAGTCGAGGCGATCCCCTGAGCAGATAAGTCCACCTGGTCCGCAACATGCTGGATACCGGCGGGATGCAGGCGCCGGCAACGCCGGCGGCCCCGAACATGATCCATCTCGACTGGTCCTCCCGGACCGCCCACAGGAACACCGCCCCGGCCACAGCGAAGACGCCGAGAATCGGCAGCAGCACCCGGCGTTGCCCGTAAGCGTCGGCCGCCCGGCCGATCACCGGCCCGAACAACGAGGTGGTCACCGCACCAGTCGCCGCAACCGCACCGCCAAGGGCGTACGAGCCGGTGTAGTCCTCGACGAAGAGCAGGCTGCCTAGGCCCACCATCGACAGCGGCAACCGCCCGAGGAGCCCGACCGCGATCATCGGCAGGGTATGCGGGGTCCGCAGGACCTGCTGATACGCCCCGAGCACCAGTCCCGCCTCTCCCCTCGCCCGAAGACACGCTAACGGAGCAGGCCGGCCGGCGGTGCGTCTTAGCGCGGTGTTGGACTTCGAGTCATCGTGTGACCCCCCAAGATCCGCACGTTAGACGTCGAGGCGGCGCTTGAGGGTCTCGAGTTCGTCGTGCATGGTGCTGGGCAGGGTGTCGCCGATCTTGTCGAACCAGTCGACGATCTGCGGGATCTCCGCACGCCACTCCTTGGTGTCCACGGCCAGCACCGCGGCGATCTGCTCGTCGGTCAGCCCGAGTCCTTCCGTGTCGAGAGAGTCCTGGGTCGGCACGTGACCGACCGGCGTCTCGACCGCCGCGGCACTTCCTTCCAGGCGCTCGATGACCCACTTGAGGACGCGGGAGTTCTCGCCGAACCCGGGCCACAGGAAGCCGCCGTCCGCGTCACGTCGGAACCAGTTGACGTAATAGATCTTGGGGAGCTTGGTCGCATCGGCACTCTTGCCGGTTTGCACCCAGTGGTTGAAGTAGTCACCCGCGTTGTAACCGATGAAAGGCAGCATCGCGAACGGGTCCCGGCGTACGACGCCGACCGCGCCGGTCGCGGCGGCGGTCGTCTCCGAGGACAGCGTCGCGCCCATGAAGACACCGTGCTGCCAGTCCCGCGACTCGGTGACCAGCGGGATCGTGGTCTTGCGGCGACCACCGAACAGGATCGCCGAGATCGGCACACCGTTCGGGTCGTCGTACTCCGGGGCCAGGATCGGGCACTGCTTGATCGGCGTGCAGAACCGGGAGTTCGGGTGCGAGGACAGGAAATTCGAGTCCGGCGTCCAGTCCTCGCCCTTCCACGTGGTCAGATGGGCTGGCTTCTCCTCTGTCATCCCCTCCCACCAGATGTCGCCGTCGTCGGTCAGGGCAACGTTCGTGAACACCGAGTTGCCCTTCTCTATCGTGCGCATCGCGTTGGGGTTGGTGTGCCAGCCGGTGCCGGGCGCCACACCGAACAGCCCGTACTCGGGGTTGAGGGCGTACAGCCGGCCGTCCTCGCCGAACCGCATCCAGGCGATGTCGTCGCCCAAGGTCTCGACCTTCCAGCCCGGAATGGTCGGCTCGAGCATTGCCAGGTTGGTCTTGCCGCAGGCCGACGGGAAGGCGGCGGCCACGTAGTGGGTCGCCTCCGCCGGGCTGGTGAGCTTGAGGATGAGCATGTGCTCGGCCAGCCAGCCGCCGTCGCGGGCCATCACCGAGGCGATCCGCAACGAAAAGCACTTCTTGCCAAGCAGCGCGTTGCCGCCGTACCCGGAGCCGTACGACCAGATCGTGCGCTCCTCGGGGAACTGGACGATGTACTTGGTGTCGCTGCACGGCCAGGCCGCGTCCTCCTGTCCGGGCTCGAGCGGGGCGCCCACGGAGTGCAGGGCGGGTACGAAGTCGCGGTCGGACCCCATCGCCTCGAGCGCCTTCTGGCCGCTGCGGGCCATCACCAGCATCGAGACCACGACGTACTCGGAGTCGGTGATCTCCACTCCGAACATCGGCTCGTCGGCTTCGATCGGGCCCATGCAGAACGGGATGACGTACATGGTGCGGCCCCGCATGCACCCCCGGTACAGCTCGGTCATGACGGCCTTCATCTCGCCCGGGTCCATCCAGTTGTTGGTGGGACCTGCGTCCTGCTCGCGAACCGAACAGATGAAGGTGCGATCCTCGACCCTCGCTACGTCGGAGGGGTCGGAGGCGGCCCAGAACGAATTCGGTTTCTTCGAAAGGCGGGTGAAGGTACCTGCCGCCACCAGCCGGTCGGTGAGCCGGGTCCATTCGGCCGGACTGCCATCGACCCACACCACTTGTTCAGGAGTGGTCAACTCGGCCACCTCTCGTACCCATCCGAGCAGTCGCACGTGACTAGTGGGGGCGTTCTCCAGCCCGGAAATGGCAACCGAGGTCATCTGAACTCCTAGCGTCGGCGGCGAACCTGATCTGCGGGTACGGGACGGAGATGGCGCACCGTCGCCGAACCCCGCGTGAGGTCCGACCCGACGTACGTGGGGGGATCCCTCGCACACTACCGGCGCCGTAACGCAGACGAAACATTTGACTTGTGCGGTCGATCACATGGGCGAAGAACCTCTTACGGCGTAAGTTTTTCCTATGGCGAGCTCCTCGGCGGTACCGCGTGGAGCGCGAGAGTTGCTCATCGGTGCGCCGCTGCCGGTCAAGCTCGACCGCTCGATGGCACCTGCTGAAGTCCAGGCCTGGCTGGCCGATGCGCTGCCTGGCCTGGCCACCGAACTGGGCGAGCGGAGTTCGGTCCGGGACTTCCTGGCCCGCTGGCAACTGCTGTCCGCGCTCGGCAGGACCGATCTGGTCATCGCCCGACTGCTCGAAGGCCATCTGGACGCGCTCGCCATCCTGACCGAGGCCGGTCGATCGGCCGTACCGGGGGCGTCGTACGGAGTCTGGGCCTCCGCATCCGGCGGCACCGGCCTGACCCTGGCGCACCGCGACGGCACTGACTACCTGGCCGGGCTGATGCGTTTCTGCTCCGGTGCGCTGCTGCTGGATCGGGCCCTGACGACGGCCCGCGACGGCGCCGGCGAGCTACACCTGTTCGACATCGGGGTACGCGACGAGCGTCTCCGATCGATCCCGGGCAGTTGGCCGGCCCTGGGTATGGATGCCAGCGCGAGCCTCGATGTCGAGATCGACAATCTCCCGATCGATAGCCCGCCAGTGGGTCCGGCCGGCTTCTATCTCGAGCGGACGGGCCTGCACCTCGGCGGGATCGGCGTTGCCGCGGTCTGGCTCGGTGGCCTGCAGGGATTGCTGGACGCGACCCTGCGAGTGCTCGGGGACCGTAGGCCCGACGAGCATGGGCTGGCCCACCTCGGCGCGGTGTCCCTTGCCGTGGAATCAGCCGCCGCAACGCTCGTCTCGACCGCCGAGCGTCTCAACGACGCTCCGGTCGACCCAGTGACCCAGCTGTGTGACCTCCCGGCCTTGGAACTGACCCGGCTCGCGCTGATCTGCCGCAGCGCCGTCGAGGCCGCCGTCGACGTGGGCACCCGGCGGCTGCCCCGGGTGGTCGGACCGGTGGCCCTTGGCCGAGACGGTGATTTCGCGCATCGCCTGGCCGATCTCGAGGTGTTCGTGCGACAGCATCACGCCGAGCGGGATCTGGCCCGCCTGGGAGCGTCGGAGTTCGACGAGCCGTGGTCGGACGGGCCGGTGTCCGGATGAGGCCCGGGTCGACGCGTTGGGTGATCGACCTTGGGTGATCCTCTGATGAGCCGGGTCGTCACCGCGCCCGGTCACCGAGCATCCACGTGGACCCGTGCACTGGAATCCCTCGGGGCCCACGAGCCGGCCGACCTGCTCGACCTCGGCTCCGGAGACCGCTTGGTCGTCGCCGTACCGCATCCAGACGACGAGACCCTGGCAGTCGGCGGCACCCTGCAGCGCCTGCATATCGCCGGCGTCCGCATCGTCATGGTTCTCGTCACTGCTGGTGAGGCGTCATACGGTGACACCGGGGAGCCGGCCGCTGCCCTCGGTCGGATCCGGATCAGGGAGTTCCACGAGGCGATGAGTGCTCTTGGACTTGACGGGGTGGAGGTCCATCGGCTCGATCTCCCGGACGGGATGCTCGCTGACCACGAGCCGGCGATGGCCCAGGCGCTGACCGAGGCTCTGTGTGTGGATCCGATACAAGGGGGCGGGCGGGTTGCTGTCCTGGCCCCGTGGACGAAGGATCCGCACCCCGACCACCGGGCGGTGGGCAGGGCTGCGGGCGTGGCAGCCCGGCGCGCCGGCGCGGTTCGCTGGTCCTATCCCGTCTGGATGCGGCACGGCTTGAGCCCGGCCGATCCCGAGATCCCGTGGCCGGAGATCCGCCGGGTGGCACTGGGCCCTACCGAGCGGGAGAGCAAGCGCGCCGCGATCGAGATCTACGCCAGCCAACTCGACGGCCTGACGCCCGAAATCGGACCGGTGCTCCCGCCCTACGTCGTCGAACACTTCACCGACGGACACGAGATGCTGATCCGGCCGGCGCCCGGCGACGATGAGGTGGGCGTGCATTTCGAGGCGCTGTACGAGGGCAACGCCGACCCCTGGCAGGCGGGGCCGAGTTGGTACGAGCGGCGTAAGCGCTCGGTCCTGCTGGCCAGCCTGCCCAGTGAGCGCTACCGCTGTGCCTGGGAGCCGGGCTGCTCCTTGGGTCACCTGACCGCCGAGCTCTCCCGGCGCTGCGATCGGCTGACCGCCAGCGACATCAGCCCGAGAGCCATCGCCGGGGCTCGGCACCTGGTGGCCAGCGAGCACGTCAGGATCGACGTGGCGCAAACGCCTGTCCAACCGCCAGATCTTGCCCCCGGAAGCTGCGACCTCGTCGTCCTGAGCGAGTTCCTCTACTACCTGCCCGACCGTACGCGTGCCGCCACGATCGAGCTTGCTGTCAAGCTGCTCTCGCCCGGCGGCCACCTCGTCACGGCCCACTGGCGCGACCACCCGGCCGACGCGCACTGCTCCGGCGAACAGGCCAACGCCGAGGTTGTCGCAGCGCTCGGGTCGAGCCTGGTCCATCACCTCGACGAGCACTTCATCCTCGACATCTCCCAGAAGACTGCCGCACAGATCGACGAGAAGGCATGAGCATTCGCGACCCCCGTCGACTCGTGGACGTCGTCGTAGTTGTGCCGGCCCGAGACGAGTCCCTCCGGATCGCGACCTGTCTGCGCAGCGTCCGGATCAGCTTGCAGCAGGCACTGACTGCCGGAGCAGTGGGACACGTGGCCGTCGCGGTCGTCGGGCACCACTGCGCCGACGACACCCTCGGCCGTGCCGACCGATCGCTGGCCGGGCTCCCACATGTGCTCGTAGCCGACGACACATCGGCGACCGTCGGCGACGCGCGCGCCCAGGGAGTCCGTGCAGCACTCGACCTCATGCCCTCTCGTCAGGGCAACGCCGCGCCGCGAGAGGTGTGGATTCTGAACACCGACGCGGATTCTGTTGTGCCCTCCACCTGGGTGACAGACGTGCTGGCCCATGCGACAGCCGGACACCAGGCGGTCGTCGGAATGGCCCGGTTGTCTCGGGCGGGACTCGGTGCTGTTGGGCTGCACCATAATCACGGCGCCGCAGCAGCGTACCGACGAATCATCCGCGCCGGAGTCCACGGTCGCTCACATGATCACGTCTACGGCGCCAACCTCGCGGTCCGAGCCGACGCGTATGCCGCTATCGGGGAGTTTCCGTCCGTGCGGGTCGGCGAGGATCGTGCG
>JACCUF010000174.1 GCA_013811975.1 Geodermatophilaceae bacterium
GAGATCGTGAGATATCCGCCCTCGTCGATCGTCCCGCCGTCGCCGGTGTGGAACCAACCGTCCTGGATCGCCTCGTCGGTGGCCTCCGGGTTGTCCCAGTAGCCGCCCATGACAACGTTGCCGCGGACCAGGATCTCGCCGGAATCCGACGTCTTCGTACGTGTTCCGATGCCAGGGACCCCGGCTCGGGCGAGCATCGCGGCCTTTTCCTCGGCGGACACGCCGTCGTACTCCGCGCGAGACCGGTTGACGGTCACCAGAGGCGTGGTCTCGGTCAAGCCGTAGATCTGATTGAACTCCCAGCCCAGTTCCTTCTCGACCCGGGCGATCGTCCGCGACGGCGGCGGCGCTCCCGCCACGACGATGCGGGTGGTGCCACGCCCCGGGATCTCCCCCTCCAGTTGGGCCGCGGCATCCAGCGTCATGTTCCACACCGCGGGGGCACCAGCCGCGAAGGTCACCCCGTGTTCCTCGACCCGCCGGAGGATCTCGGCTCCGTCGATTTTGCGGATGATCACGTTGGTGGCACCCACCCCAGCCGCCGAGTACAGCAGCCCCCAGCCGTTGCAATGGAACTGCGGGAGCGTGTGTAGGTAGACGTCTCGGTCAGACATCTGCATGTGCATCCCGAAGGTGACCGAGTTGATCCAGATGTTGCGGTGGGTCAACTGCACGCCCTTGGGGCGCGCGGTCGTTCCGCTTGTGTAGTTCAGGGTCGCGGTCGCGTCCTCGTCCGGCTCAGGCCAGGGCCGCGGTTCGGCGCCAAAGCGGAGCAGTGCATCGTCGCTCTCCTCGCCTAGCAGGAACTTGTGCTCGGCCTTGATCGCCGCCAGCGACTTGTCCAGTTCCGGGTCAACGAGCAGGACCTTGGCACCGCTGTGCTCGGCGATGTAGGTGACCTCCTCGGCCTGCAGCCGGAAATTGATCGGCACCAGAATACGGCCGGAGGCCGGTACGGCGTACAGCAGTTCGAGCAGTCGCGCCGAGTTATGGCTGACGATCGCCACCCGCTCACCTACCCCGACCCCGAGCTCGTCAAGACCTGCCTGAATGGCCCGACCTCGCGTGGCCAGTTCCCGGTAGGTCAGCGAGCCCAGGGATCTGGCAGGCTGATCTGGTTCGTCGATGACGCCGATTCGATCGCCGTAGACGAGTTCGGCCCGATCGATGAAGTCGTTGGTCAGCAGAGGAACGCGCATGCCATCACGCTAGTCGGCGGCGCCGGCTCCGACGAGAGGCTGCTGTGCCGACGGTCTCGAAGGCACGACAGCGGTGTGACGATGTCGCTGCCAGGCACCCGTGATCAGCGCGATGATCGCTGCCACGATCCCGGCACACACCAATCCCAGCAGAACGTCGATGACGTAGTGCTCGCCGGAATACACCAGGATCAGCCCCATCATCAGGGGGTAGAGCGCGAGCACGACCCGGGCCGCCCGACTGATGACCGGCCAGAAGAACAAGAACACCAGTACGGCGAACGCGGTGTGCAGGGACGGAATGGCTGCCACGAGATTGACCTTTGCCTGGCCCTGATCCAGAAGCGCCCCCGCGCGGTCGAGGCCGATCACCTCCCAGCCCAGGCCGGACAACCGGTCGACGTCAGGGATGACACCCCGATTTGCGGCGTACCAGGGAGGGGCCGCCGGAACAAGAATGTATGTCGTCACGCCGAGCAACGCGACGCCGACGACGTGGGTCGTGAAGCTGATCCATCGCTGACGATTGCGGAGCCACAGGACGGCCGCGATGATCGGGGTGACGAGGAAGTGCGACACGTACACCCCGGTGACCACGACGTGCCACCAGGCCGCGTCACCGGCGGCTCCCCAGCCGTCCGAGGGACCGAGCCGGTCTTGCAGCCACACCGTCGGCAACGTCCCACCGAACAATGTCGACTCCAGGTCCGCCAGGTCCTTCATGTGGACCGGCATTCCCAGGGTGTCGGCCAAGCCACGGGTCAAGTCGTAGAGGACGAGAATCCCGATGAACGGCAGCCAGTCGAGCACCAGACCGGCCATCGCGCGCCAACCACGGCCGACGCAGCCGATCGACAGCCCGGCAAGGACCCAGGCGAACAGCGCCAACCGTTCGGTCGGCACACCCTCGGTCAGAACGAATATCACGAGGACCACCCCGTAGGCCGCTGCCAGGCAAGCCCGGATCCTGGGCCAGCTCAGCGGGCGAGTGGCGACCAGGACGTCGGTCGAGGCCTGCACAGACATGGGCGCACCCTAAGCGACCGCGGCCGGTCAGGAATAAGTCAGCTCTCGTTCACCGACCGTTCGCGCTGATCCCGGACAGCGCCCGCCTCCCGCCGTGCGAGGGCACCGGGCAACCGCACACCGCCCTCATCAGCGGATGCGAGAGGATGGAGGCGGCATGGACAGAACTTGAAGAGGGAGGCCCCGACCTGTGGGTTCGAGCAAGAACAGCTTCGGCGCATTGGGCACATTGTCGGTCGGCGAGGCCTCGTACGAGATCTATCGGGTGTCCGCTGTCGAGGGCGCCGACAAGCTCCCGTACAGCTTGAAGGTGCTGCTGGAGAACTTGCTCCGTACCGAGGACGGCGCGAACATCACCGCCGAGCACATCCGTGCCGTGGTCTCCTGGGACCCGCACGCTGAGCCGGACCAGGAGATCCAGTTCACCCCGGCTCGGGTGATCATGCAGGACTTCACCGGAGTGCCCTGCGTCGTGGACCTGGCCACCATGCGCGAGGCGATGGTCACCCTCGGCGGCGACCCGTCCAAGATCAATCCGCTGGTGCCGGCCGAGTTGGTGATCGACCACTCGGTCATCGCCGACGTGTTCGCCCGCGCCGACGCCTTCGAGCGCAACGTTGCCTTGGAGTACGAGCGCTACGAGGAGCGCTACCAATTCCTGCGGTGGGGCCAGACCGCGTTCGAACAGTTCAGGGTCGTGCCGCCGGGCACCGGGATCGTGCACCAGGTCAACATCGAGCACCTGGCCCGCGTGGTCTTTGTCAGCGGAGAGGGCGACGTGAGGACCGCCTACCCCGACACGTGTGTCGGTACCGACTCACACACGACGATGGTCAATGGCCTGGGTGTGCTGGGCTGGGGCGTCGGCGGCATCGAAGCCGAGGCCGCGATGCTCGGCCAACCCATCTCCTTGTTGATCCCGCGCGTCGTCGGCTTCAAGCTCGCCGGTGCCCTTCCCGATGGCGCCACCGCCACCGACCTCGTCCTCACCATCACCGAGATGCTCCGCTCGCACGGCGTGGTCGGGAAGTTCGTGGAGTTCTACGGTGAGGGTGTTGCTGCGGTGCCGCTGGCCAATCGCGCCACGATCGGCAACATGAGTCCTGAGTTCGGTTCCACCGCAGCGATGTTCCCGATCGACTCGGAGACCGTGCGCTACCTCGAACTGACTGGCCGTACCTCCGAGCAGCGCGCACTCGTCGAGGCCTACTGCAAGGAGCAGGGACTCTGGCACGACCCGACGCGTGAGGCCGCCTACTCGGAGTACCTGGAACTGGATCTCGGCTCGGTCGTCCCGTCCATCGCCGGCCCCAAGCGTCCACAGGACCGGGTGGCCCTTTCCGATGCCAAGGCATCCTTTCGGGGGGCTCTGCCCGACTACACGACCGGGGGCGAGGACATCCCGAGCAGCAGGCACTCCAGTGTGGACACAGCGGTCGAGGACAGCTTCCCGGCCAGTGATCCGCCGGCCCTCAGCCAAGGCGACGGAGACGGTGCGCCGCGCGGCGCACCGGTCGCGACGGATGGGCGGTCCTCTCGGCCGACCTCTGTGACCATGGAGGACGGCACGCAGACGTCGGTCGACCACGGTCACGTCGTCATTGCGTCGATCACTTCATGCACCAACACGTCCAACCCGTCGGTCATGCTCGGCGCGGCTCTCCTGGCCAAGAAGGCCGTGGAGCGCGGACTGACGACCAAGCCGTGGGTCAAGACCTCCCTGGCGCCGGGATCCAAGGTCGTCATGGACTACTACGACAAGGCGGAGCTGATCCCGTACCTGGAAAAGCTCGGCTTCCACCTCGTCGGATACGGGTGCACGACCTGCATCGGCAACTCCGGGCCACTTCCCGAACCAGTCTCAGTGGCGGTCAACCAGGCTGATCTCGCTGTGGTCGCGGTGTTGTCCGGTAACCGGAACTTCGAGGGCCGGATCAATCCGGACGTGAAGATGAATTACCTCGCATCGCCGCCGCTCGTGATCGCCTACGCCCTGGCCGGGACAATGGACCTCGATCTGACCACCGAACCGCTCGGCCAGGACCGAGACGGCAAAGATGTTTTCCTGCACGACATCTGGCCCACGCAGCAGGAAATCCAGGCGACCATGGAGGCCTCGGTCAGCGCTGAGATGTACACCAAGGACTACGCAGACGTCTTCGCCGGCGACGAGCGCTGGAAGGCATTGCCCACGCCCGAGGGCGATGTCTTCAAGTGGGATGACAACTCCACCTACGTACGTCGTCCTCCGTACTTCGAGGGGATGTCCGACCAGCCCTCCGATGTCACCGATATCGACGGCGCCCGAATCCTTGCCGTCCTGGGCGACTCGGTTACCACCGACCACATCTCCCCCGCCGGAGCGATCAAGTCTGACTCGCCGGCGGGGGGTTATCTCACCGAACATGGAATCGCCAAGCGTGACTTCAACTCCTACGGTTCCCGACGCGGCAACCACGAGGTGATGATCCGTGGGACGTTCGCGAACATCAGGCTACGCAATCAGCTCGTTCCGGGTGTCGAGGGCGGTTTCACCGTGAACCACCTGACCGGCGAGCAACAGACCATCTA
>JACCUF010000247.1 GCA_013811975.1 Geodermatophilaceae bacterium
GCGTGGTTTCGCCATCCGAGCAGCTTGTCCGGGTTCGTGCGGGCCTCGGTGATCATTCGAGTAACGGTGTCGCGGATGACCTGCTCGATATCGACCGGCTCCTGCGGATCGTCCTGGTCATTCAGCCGACTCGGCTTTCACGTTTGTCGGTGACGGACAGGTCGACGGTGACCGGCAGCGTGGGGATGTCCATGGCCTGCCGCACGTGGGCGATGGCTTCGCCCTCGATCCGGTCCCGGATGCCGGTGAGGTCGGCCGAGTCCTCCAAGGTGGCGTCCAGCACGAGCTGTGGACTGTCCTGGTCGCCGACCATCCGGGCACTGGCAGAATGCACCCCTTCGTATCCTTCGACCTCCTCGGTGACAGCGCGGGTGACGGCGGAGGAGGTCAGGATGGTCCTGCCTAGTTCGCGGTTGCCGCGGACGGTCAGCTCGTTGACGCGGTCGGTGGAGAAGCTCAGCGCGATGAGCCAGCGGATGCCGAGGTAGATGAAGATCAGGCCGAGGACGGCGGCGGCGATCCAGAACCACACTCCGTTCGTACCGATGAAGTTCGAGACGGGGTTGTCCAGGAGCTCCTTTGCCGCGGCCGTTCCGAACACGCCGAAGCTGAGCAGGGCGCCGGCGACACCGGCCACGAGCAAAATCAGCGCAAGCAGGATCAGGACGGTGCGGTTGGTCCGGTCGGCGTGCATCAGCTGCGCCTCGCTCTCAAAGTGACCTGGACGCGGGGAGATGGGTCGAGCTTGAGGTCGTTGACCTGCTTCTGGACGGCGCTGGTCACCGTCTGGGTCAGTGACTTGGCGGCCGAGCCTTCGGTAGCCGACGCGGTGGCGTTGACCTTGACCGAGCGGCGGCTGACGGACGCCGAGGCGCTGCGAACGCCGTCGACTCCGGTGGCTGCGCCCTTAACGGCGCTGGCGACGCCGCGGCGGGTGTAGGCGATGTCGACGTTGTCAGCGGAGTGGGCGACCTTGAGGCGCTTGACCGCGGGTCGCTTTAGCTCGGCGATGAGCAGGACCAGGCCGACAACGGCCATCACGATGCACACGATGCGGATCACACCGGCGTCCCAGGTGGTCTGCTGTCCCCAGGAGTACGCGATGTCCCACCGGGCGAGTACCGGAGAGGACCCGACACGTTCGGCGATGACCTCGACGACGAGCAGCAGGCCCCCGGCGATGAGGGCGAGGGCGAGGAGGGCAGCCAGGATGCGGTTGACGAACTTCACGATGTGTCCTTCTGCCTAGGTAACCCGCGGCGGACCGGCGATGGAGGTGGCCAGGTCGGTGACCTCGAGCTTGACTTCCAGCACGTCGAGACCGGTCAGCTGGTGAACCCGGTCGCGAACGAGTTCGCGTAGTTCACCGGTGACCTGGGCGACCGACTTCGGCCAGCGGACGCTGATCGTGAGCTGCACGGTCGCGATCGTCCCGTCCACCGTGGCGCCGCTCTTGGGTAGCGCGTGCAGGTCGGTTGACTTGGTGCCCAACAGGCTTGCCCCAGGCAGGGACACGCCGAGGATGGTGGTGGCGGCTGCTCCGACATCAGGGTGCTCGGTGGCGGCGCGAGCAGCGAGCTTCGCTACGACGGAGTCGCGAATGGTGATGGTGCCGAACTCGTTCTTGCCAGGCGCGGCGCCGCCGGTCGGGGTTGGCGGCTTCGATCCGGCTCGGGGCGGCGGGCCGGATCGCTGTCGCAGCCGGGCCGCCGTGGCCGTGATGGTCACTGCTTGCCGCGGCCGGACAGGTACGGGCTCAGGTCAAGCTGTCCGGCCGCGACCTTGGCTACGAAAAACCCGATCAGCGCGAACAGCGCCACGATCAGCATCTGGCCGAACGTGCCGAAGGCCACGGCGAGGCCTAGCACCAGGCCGACTACGGTTCCCAAAGCAGTGGAGGACATTGACATTCCTTCTCTCAACGAAGTCGTGCGGGGCGTCGTGCGGTGTGTCAGTGCACCCGTGGGGGTCGCCGTGAGCGGCCTATCCGTGTAGTGATCTGGATGATCACCGTGACGGGCCACGGTCGGTTCTTCACCACGAACACTCGTGGAGCCGGTCGGATGCGTCTCGCGCTGCTCGGCTCGTCGAAGCGGGCCAGCCCAGCTATGAACTCGGTGGGGTCTCCCCCGACGTCGGGATGGTGAGTGCGGATGTAGTCGCGTCGCTGGCGGCGGCGCTGCTGCTCGGGGTCGTGCTCACCCACGTCGTCCCCTCCTGCGCAGGATGCGGATCAGTGCCCAGCGTGGCCTCGAGCAGATACTTGTCGGTGATGGTGACGGTCCGCTCCAGCAGTACCGGTGGTTCCGCGCCCGGAGCCGAGATCGGTGGCTCGGGTAGTTCAACCACAATCGACGACGATGACAGGGGCGGCGCCGCAGGCACCACCCGAACAGCCGGGTCCGGCGTCGACATGGCCGGCAGTGCTTCTGCTGCCACCGGTGTGGGGGTCGCTGCGGCGGGTTCCAGAGCGGTCACGGGAACTGCCGATCCCGGTCCGGCTGCCTGCACCGCCCCGGGTTGTGGTTCCGGTTTCCTTTCCGGTTGGGGTGCCGGTTCCGGTTCGTACCCCGGCGCGGAGGCCAGGTCGCTGATGACCACGTCGATGGCCCGTCCTTCGACCAGCGCCCAGGTCGCAGCTCGTACCTGGTGCGCGACCTCAGTTGCCGGGACGTCCCAGATCCCTCGCACTTGGACGGTCAGCGTGTCAGCCGTGACCTTCAGTCCGTCCAGTTTTCTACCGGGTAGGTAGGTGGTGACACGCGAGGTGACCGGGCCGGCGTCGAGGTCATCGACACCGGGGCAGCCGCGCACGGCGGTGGCGACGGCGTCAAGGTTGACACCGTCGGTCACCGCCAGGGTCGTGGGACGTTGGGTCACGAGACCCGCGACTCCTTGCTGTCATCGCTCTTGCCGTCGTCATCGGACGGCACGTAGACGTCGTCGACGGTGACATTGACCTCGACGACCTCGAGGGCGGTCATCCGCTCGACAGACTGCTTCACGTTGCGCTGGATCGACTGGCCGAGGTCGGCGATGGCGACGCCGTACTCCACGACGATGTCCAGGTCGATGGCCGCCTGTGTCTCGCCCACCTCGACACCGACGCCCTGCGCCACGTTCGGGCCGCTGCTGCCGGGGATGCGTTCACGGATCGCGCCGAACGCACGGGCTGACCCGCCGCCCATTGCGTGGACACCGCTGACCTCGCGACAGGCGATGCCGGCGATCTTCTGCACGACGCTCTGCGCGACGGTGATCTTGCCGTCCTTGGTGACCAAGGGACCCTCGGGCGGCTTGGGCTTGGACTGCTCCTGCTGAGCGACGCGGTCCCGCTCGGCGGGAGTGGGCTTGACGGGGGAGGTCATGAAATCTGCGATCCTTCGCTGTCGAGGTGTGTGCTGCCGATAGACCGCACACTGTGTCGTCGTATAACCGCGTCGTGGCTCGGTGGGAGCTCCTGACGCCGGCTTACCAGTTAGACACCGTCGCCGCGGGAAGATCGCAGCCGTGATGCAACTACCGCATTGCCGCGTAGAAGACGATCTTGGCCAGGATGTCCGAGGCGTCGTACTGGCTCTTCTCCAGGCCGTCTTGATGCCGCCGCGTCCTCGACCCCGCGGATGGTTCTGCAGCGGTCGTGGGAAGCGGCCCTTGATCCTGGCCAGTCAGATGACGACGTCGTCCACGGTCACATTCACGTTGACCAACTGCAGCCCGACGTCATGACGCAGTCGGGCGATGACACGCTGCTGGACCTCCGCGGCGACCTCATGCACGTCCTCGCCGTACCGGACCGCGACCGCGATATCAACCACGGCGGTGCGTCCCAACACGCCAACCGCGGCATGCGGGTGGCGGTGCCGGCGGGTGGCGGCCTCGACCAGCTGCACGATTCGGCCCTGGCTGGTCCGTCCCAGCGCTGCGCGCACACCCGGAACGGTGCGGGCCGTGTCGCGGGCCAGCCGACCCACGACCCGAGCAGCGATTTTCACCGCACCGATGTCAGAGAGCTGCAGGGTGTACCAGACGTCCTGCGCCAGGGCGTAAATGCGGTCCATGACGTTGTCCACCAGGCCCGGGGGTGCCTGCACCGGTTGCTTGGCGAACTCAACGACCGGGCTCCACAGCGAATTCAGCTCGGACAGGGCCGCCTGACAGTGCACGCAGTCGGCCTGATGCGAGTCCAGCTCGTCCGCGTGGCCGTCGGCGACCTGTTCCAGCAGCTGATCAACGCTGCGCCCACACGCGACGGTCAGTACGCGGAGAATGTCCCTGCTCCGCTCAGCTGACTTTGCTTCACTCACAGGCCGTCACCTCCACTCACGCAGCGTGTAGGTGAGGGACCGGCGGGCCCGAAACAGATGACTGCGTACGGCGGGAACGGAGCTCCCGGTGATCGCTGCCACCTCAGCGTACGACAGTCCCTCGAAGTGGTGGAGCACGACCACGACACGCTGCGGGATAGGTAGCGCCGCGACCGCGTCAGTGACCGCGTCGATGACTTCGTGGCGTTCGAGGTTCTCCGGCGGAGAGTCATCCGCGCTTGGCAGGTCGGGCAGGAGCTCGAGGGAGTCGACGGGCTTGTCCCGCTGCAGCTTGTTCAGGGCTAGTCGGGTAACGATGCGGTACAGCCACGTCGAGTATGCCGACTGACCGCGGAAATGCTCCAGGCGTCGCCAAGCATTGATGCTGGCGTCCTGGGCAACGTCCTGCGCGTCCTCGTGGTTGCTGAGAAGTCGCAAAGCAGTCCGGTACATGCGGACCGCGTATCGGGAGGCCAACTCCTGGTAGGCGTCGAAGTAGCCCTCCTGCGCACGGTTTACGAGGTAAACGTCGTCCTGGGTGTAGTCGGACAACCCCCACTCCTCCCGGCACGGAGAATCCATCCCGCGACTCGTCGGGTCCGGCATCGGCAACATAAGAATGGCACACCAGACCGACTGCTTAGCCCGATCCAGGACGTCCCCGGGTTGCGGGTTTCCGGCGAGCAGTCCGGGGTCGGGTTTCGACCGAGCGGAAGGTTCCAGCCTCGCTCAGGCCAGCGCCGCGTCCAAGGTGATGTCGACTCCGGTCAGCGCCTTGCTCACGGGGCAGCTCGTCTTGGCGCCTTCCGCAGCCTTAACGAAGCCGTCTTCGTCGAGACCCTCGACCTCGCCGCGCACGGTGAGCTTGATCCCGGTGAGTTGGAATCCACCAGCCGGATCCGCACCAAGCGAGACGTCGGCGGTGACGTCCAGACTCTGCGGGGTGCCGCCAGCCTCGGCGATCATGGCCGAGAGCTGCATCGCGTAGCACGAGGAGTGCGCGGCGGCGATCAGTTCCTCCGGGCTCGTTGTACCGCCGGCCTCGTCGGCTGCACGCTTGGGGAAGGACACGTCGTACGTGCCGACCTTGGAGCTGGACAGTTCAACCTGGCCGGAGCCTTCCTGCAGGGTTCCGGTCCAGGCGGTACGTGCGGTACGGGTGGGCATGGCACTCCTCGGTCGATGATTGCTAGTTGATCTTGACCTTATTGCGGTTTACGGCCCGGTTCTACGGCGTGTCGCCACCATATAGAGTCCTCGGCCAGCGCTGCGGGTCGCGCAGCTTACAGGACTGCCGTTCCGATAGCAGTCCGGGCGCTGCGCGCAAGGTCAAGATCAAGTCGGATGAAGCTCGGGGGACGGGGTTGAGTGGAACAGGCTCAAGTCTGTGCGCGTTGCTCTGGGTGATACTGCAACCCTACGAAAGGCCTTACCCACGACGATGGAATCCAAACTCACCACCAGGGCGCAGGAGGCGGTCACCGCGGCCCAGCGTCTCGCCGTCTCCCGCGGTCACCCAGCGCTGGAGTCCGCCCATCTGCTCCAGGCGCTACTCGAGCAGACCGATGGGATCGCCGTGCCCCTCCTGCAGGCGGCTGGGGTCGATCCGGCTCAGGTACGCCCGGCTGCGACCGCCGCGGTGGGCCGGCTGCCCAGTGCGAGTGGCTCGACCGTCGCCGCGCCAGCCCCTTCACGGGACCTGCTGCGGGTGCTCAACGCCGCCGGAGAGCAGGCCACCGCGCTCGGCGATGAGTACGTTTCGACCGAGCACCTCCTGGTCGGGCTGGCCTCGGTCGGCGGCGTGGCGGCCAACGTCCTGGCTGACGCCGGAGCCACGGCGGACACACTGACGGCTGCATTCCGTACGGTCCGCGGCAATCGAAAGGTCACCAGCCCGGATCCGGAAGCAACCTACAAGTCGCTGGAGAAGTACGCCGTCGACCTGACCGAGCGGGCTCGGGACGGAAAGCTCGACCCGGTGATCGGCCGCGACACCGAGATTCGTCGCGTTGTACAGGTGCTGTCCCGCCGAACCAAGAACAACCCGGTCCTGATCGGTGAGCCAGGCGTCGGAAAGACCGCGATCGTCGAGGGGTTGGCCCAGCGAATCGTTGCCGGCGACGTACCGGAAAGCCTCAAAGGCAAGCGCCTCATGTCGCTGGATCTATCCGCCATGGTCGCCGGGGCCAAGTACCGAGGTGAGTTCGAGGAGCGGCTCAAGGCGGTCCTGTCCGAGATCACCGAATCGGCCGGCGAGATCGTCACTTTCATCGACGAGCTGCACACGATCGTCGGCGCCGGCGCGAGCGGCGATTCCGCAATGGACGCCGGCAACATGATCAAGCCGATGCTGGCCCGCGGCGAACTGCGGATGGTCGGCGCCACCACCCTGGACGAGTACCGCGAGCACATCGAGAAGGACGCCGCCCTGGAGCGCCGATTCCAGCCCGTTCTCGTCGGGGAACCCACGGTCGAGGACACCATTGGCATCCTGCGCGGGCTCAAGGAGCGTTACGAGGTCCATCACGGCGTCCGCATCACCGATGCCGCGATCGTGGCCGCCGCGACCCTGTCCGATCGCTACGTCACCGCTCGCTTCCTGCCGGACAAGGCGATCGACCTGGTCGACGAGGCCGCCAGCAGGCTTCGGATGGAGATCGACTCCCGCCCGGTCGAGGTCGACGAGGTCGAGCGAATCGTCCGCCGTCTGGAGATCGAGGAGATGGCGCTGACCAAGGAGGACGACCCGGCCTCGATGCAGCGGCTGGTCGCCCTCCGGGAAGACCTCGCCGACCGGCGCGAGAAGCTGGCCGAACTGACCGCGCGCTGGCAACAGGACAAGGCCGCCATCGACCGGATCCGAATCGCCAAAGAGGAGCTGGAATCGGTCCGATCGGAGTCTGACCGGTCCGAACGCGACGGCGACCTGGCCCGCGTCGCCGAACTGCGCTACGGCCGAATCCCGGAATTGGAGCGTCAGCTGACCGAGGCAGAGACAACCGCCCACAGTGGACCGTCCATGCTGACCGAGGAGGTCTCCGAGCAGGACATCGCCGATGTCGTCGCAGCCTGGACCGGCATCCCGGCAGGCCGGCTGATGGAGGGCGAGACCGCGAAGCTGCTGCGGATGGAGCAGGTACTGGCCACCCGGGTCGTTGGTCAGGACGCCGCTGTACAGGCGGTCTCCGATGCCGTACGACGAGCCCGTGCCGGCGTGGCCGATCCCAACCGTCCGACCGGCTCGTTCCTGTTCCTCGGTCCGACCGGTGTCGGTAAGACCGAGCTGGCAAAGGCGTTGGCGGAGTTCCTCTTCGACGAAGAGCGGGCCATGGTCCGAGTCGACATGAGCGAGTACGGCGAGAAGCACTCGGTCGCCCGGCTGGTCGGCGCCCCGCCCGGCTACGTGGGGTACGAGTCCGGTGGGCAGCTCACCGAGGCCGTGCGTCGCCGCCCGTACACCGTGGTGTTGCTCGACGAGGTGGAAAAGGCCCACCAGGACGTCTTCGACGTCCTCCTGCAGGTCCTCGATGACGGCCGGCTGACCGATGGCCAGGGCCGGACAGTGGACTTCCGGAACACGCTGCTGATCCTGACCTCCAATCTCGGCTCAGCGCTGATCGCCAACCAGGCATTACCTGTGCAAGGCCGCCGAGATGCCGTGCTGGAGGTTGTCCGGGCCCACTTCAAGCCGGAGTTCCTGAACCGGCTCGACGACATCGTGATGTTCAACTCCCTCGGCACCGAGGAATTGGCCCACATCGTCGACATTCAGGTGGACCAGTTGGCCCGCCGACTCTCGGCTCGTCGACTGGTTCTCGAGGTCACTCCGGCAGCGCGGGAATGGCTGACATTGGGTGGCTTCGACCCGATATACGGTGCGCGCCCCCTTCGCCGCTTGGTCCAGTCCGCGATTGGTGACTCTCTGGCCCGGGCGCTGCTGGCCGGCGAGATCCGGGACGGGGACACGGTGCTCGTGGATGTCGCTCAGGCGGAGGGTCGACTCACGGTCACTGCTAGCCGCTGACGTTCCGGGCGGACTGCGGCAGGATGACGGTATGAGCCAGCCGCCGTATCCGCAGCAGCACGATCCGGGAAGCCAGAATCCCGGCAACCAGTACCCCGGGTATCCGACCCCGGGGGGCCAGCAGCCCGCAGGTCAGTACCCGGGAGGTCAGTACCCGGGGTATCAGAACGCGCCGGCCCCCCCGAGCGGGTACGGCTACGGCGCCAGTGGGGGTGGGATGCCGCCACCGCCTGCCGGCTGGGGCGGCCAAGCCCCGCAGCAGACTGTCGCCCGGCCGCCCACCGTGACCTACGCCCTGGCCGCGCTGGTGGCAAACATGGTGCTCGGCGTGCTCGCCGCGGTCCTGATCTTCGCCAATCAGGATGCCTATCTCGACCAGGCATTTCGCGATGCCGGCATCGACCCGGCCAATGCGGACGTCGCTTCGGACATCCTCAACGCGGGTTACCGGATCGGGGCAATCGTCGGGCTGTTCTTCGTAGCGTTATGGGCGCTGTTCCTCTGGTTCGCCTGGAAGGGTCACAACTGGGCGCGCATCGTCATCTGGGTGCTCGGCGGCCTGTCGCTGTTCGGAATCTTCACCGCGTTCAGCTCGCCTGTCGCCTTTGTTGTCGTGCTGAATGTGTTGAGTCTGCTGCTCACCGTGACGGCCGTCGTGCTGCTGGCTCTCAAGCCGTCCAACGAGTGGTACTCCTACCAGGGCAACGCTCGAACCTACGGCTGGCCAGGGCGCGCGTAGCGCTTTTGTGGCCCCGCTCATCACGGTCCGCGCTTGCTAGCCGCCGATGTTGTCCTCGATGCAGCTCTGTAGTTGCTGTTCGGTGATGTTTCGGCCGTACTGGTCCGTGCAGTCCGAGGCGACCCGGATCGCGACGATGAGCAGCACCGTGCCGATGACTAGACCGAGGACTCCGGTGATCAGGCCCGCGATGGCCAGCCCCTTGTTGCTGACCCGGTCAGCCCGGGCTCGGGCGAGGCCGATAGCGCCGAAGATGACCGCCAGGATGCCCAGGATGATCCCGGGCAGCGTCAGCCAGCTAGTGACCAGGGCCGCGATGCCAAGCACCAACGAGGTGATGGCCAGCCCGTTGCGGGCCGCGGGGCGCCCGTAGCCCTGCGGCTGTCCCGGGTACCCAGGCGGCGGATAGCCGTATCCGTACGGATTCTGTCCGTACGGATTCTGTCCGGGCGGCTGCTCGTACGGCGGTGGCGAGGACATACGCACACCGTAGTCAAACCAGTCCGGTCCCCTCGCGGCGAATTGGTGGGAATCGGGGAGTACGGCGGGTCATTGCCCGGCCCTGGCAAGCTGCCGTCATGCCTGACACCCCGAAGGGGCCCCCACCGGTGCCCACCGACCGGATGCCTACGCCAGCCAAGGTCGCAGCCATTCTGCTCGGCTTCCTGGCCGCGCTGCTGTTGGTCAA
>JACCUF010000275.1 GCA_013811975.1 Geodermatophilaceae bacterium
GATTCGAGGGACAGCAGGGTCTGCTTGGCTTCGACCCCGCCGACGTACTCGCCGATCGTCCCGTCACTGCGTACGACGCGGTGGCAGGGGACGACGACTGGCAGGGGATTCTTGGCACAGGCGGTCCCGACTGCCCGCACCGCTCCAGGGTTGCCCGCCGCGGCCGCGATGGCGGCATAAGTCGCCGTCTGTCCATACCCGATATCGGGTAGGTGCGACAGGACCGTACGCCGAAAGCCTTGCGCCAGCTTGAAGTCCAGCGGCAGGTCGAAGCCGCTGCGCCGCCCGGCGAAGTACTCCTCGATCTCCGACGCCATCTCGTCCAATCGGGCGGGGGCACGAAGCACGCGTGGACTGACCCGGTCTGCGAGCTGCTCGAGGACCGCCTCGTGGTCCTCGACGGCGTAGGCCACCCGGACCAGTCCCTTCTGCGTCGCGGCCAGCAGCAGCATGCCGACCGGAGAGTCGATCGTGCGGTAAGCGACATCGAGGATTCCGGCCTCAGCCGCGTCAACGACCAGGCGCGCGTGCAGCCGCCGGCGGGCCCCGTCGTCGGTAGTCGGCAGGCTGGCGAACAGCTCCTCGTCGCTGCCGGGAGCCGGCACTGTGTTCATCATCGTTGCTCTCCTCGGGGGGTGTCGTTCAGATAAGTCCTGCGAAGGGTGGCGATTCCGTCCGCGGCTGCCCGGCGGGCGGCGGCGGCGCTCCCGCCGAGGACGGTGGCGACGTCGGCGTAGGGAAGGCCGGCCAGATAGTGATACGCCACCGACTGACGTTGCTTGGGCGGCAACGCCTTCAGAGCTTCCCAGAGATCGGACTCCCAGGCACCCGGCAAGCCATCAGCGCTGGCCGGTTCCCCTACGTCGGATCGATCCGACAGGTCGGCGACCGGCACGGCCCGCCGGGTCCTGCCGCGCCATTGATCGATCGCCTTGCGGTGGGCGATCGTGACCAGCCAGGCTTCGACGTTGCTGCCCGGGCGGAGGTCCGGGTAAGCCTTCATCGCCGACAGGAACGTGTCCGACCAGGCATCGTCGGCGTCCATCGGGCCCAGCACCGCGCGACAGACGCGCAGCACCATCGGCCCGTACTCGGTCACGATCGCTTCGAAGGGTCTTGGTGTCACAGTCGGTAAACGCTTGACGTCTTCGGTCCGTGAGGCCGGTCCGTGAGGCCGGTCCGTGAGGGTCGGGATATGAGCGCCAGTCTCGCGGTCGGTTTCTGGGCGTCGTCGGGACGGCCTAGTTACCCGTGCTGCCCTCGTCCGGCTCACGCTCTTTGCGCCGAAGCAAGAGTGCGGTGATGCCGAGGAACAGCACGAGTAGGCCGAGTAGGCCGACCTCGATCATCTGGTCTCGGAAGACCGAGCCCTCTCCGGCCGTCTCGGCCGCTTTGACCGACAGGACGATGATCTCCTTGATCGAGGCGATGATCCCGGCCAGCAGGAAGGGCTCGGCCAAGAGTTCCCGCTCGGTGACGGTCGCCCGTACGGCAAAGAGCAACTCGACCACGATGAATACCAGCAATAGGGTGTCGAGGACCTCGAGTGCGACGCCGGAGGTGTCCTCCGAGAACAGCGCAACGACTTTGCCGGCAGCCAGTACCAGCAGGGCGACGGCGGTGATCGCGAGCAGGATCGCGATCCCGGCGTAGGCGATCGTCTCAGCGACCTCGATGATCCGGTCAATCAGCCGGGTGTGGATCGGGAGGTCCTGCTTCTCGCGCTCCTTGTCTTCCTGATCAGCCATGCCGGAGATGATGCCCGATCCCCCTCCTCCCTCGGGCACCCACCACAAAGTTGATCATCGGCAAACACCACGGTTCTGCTGAGGAAAACCCCCTGATTTGGCGATGATCAACTCCAGGCCAACCAGGCGACGTCAGTCCGGGCGGCGTGGCGAAGAAGCGAAATCGGGGTTGGAGCAGGTGGCGCCGATCTCCGGCGTCGTTTCGACGTTCTGTGCATAGATCCGCAGGAACGCCTCGATCCGCGGATCGTCAACAGAATCGACCTCGAGTTGACGACCCCACGACTGCACGGACACCACGGCATCCAGGTCGGGGTAGGGGCTCATCATCGTGTAGTCCACCCCGGTCACGAGCACCTCCAACACCTCGACGTCCTCGACGGCAAGCTCCGGTGAATACGTCACCCACACGGCGCCGTGTTCCAACGAGTGCACCGCGTTCTCGGAGCGGATCGGTTCGTCATAGACCGTGCCCGTGCAGTCCGCCCAGACCGGGTCGTGCTGGCCACCGTAGGGAGGGGACTCGGTGTAGTCCACGGCCTCCTCGGTGTGGTCCGTCCGGGGGGAGTCCAGCGTGGTCACTCCGGGGATGTCGCCATCGCTGGTGTAGCTGGCCTGCTCGGCTGCGCCGCCATCCGGCGTAGCTGTGCCGGGTATCTGGGACACGCAGCCGCACAGGGCAAACAGCAAGAGCAGGCAGACCCGACGCATCGCCGACATACTACGGACGCAGCACCACCCGTACGGTCCGCCGCATACTGCTATTCGTGAACGATGCCGATGTGGCCATGAGCAATGCGGGCGAGAGTGCGCTGCAGGAGGTCCGTGCCGAGATCGATCGGGTCGACCGGCAGCTCGTACAGGAAATCGCCGAGCGGGAGATCTGGGTACGCGCGGCCGGCAAGCTCAAGGCGATGGCCCCGGCCGTACGGGACCCCGATCGGGTGCAGCAGGTGGTGACTCGCGCACGGCAGATTGCGGCTGAGTTGGGCGCGGACGCCGATGTGGTCGAACGCACGTACCGCTCGATGATCGCGGCCTTCATCGACCTGGAGCTGGGCCAGCAGGGTTTCATCGAGGCCCCGGTGATCGCTGCGCTCACGGTGGCCGACGCCGGCGAGGTGCTCACATTGCAGCGTGCCGCGTACGCCTCGGAGGCCCAGATTTATGGGGACCCTTCCCTTCCCGCGCTCGTTCAGACCCTTCCGGACCTCATCGCCGAACTGTCCAATTGTTCTGGACACAAGGCCATTCGGGGTCCCCGCCTGGTGGGCGCGGTCCGCTCGGTCGCCGACAGGGACACTCTGCACATCGGCCGGCTGACGGTGGCTCCTGATCTGCAGGGCATCGGGTTGGGCACCGCGCTGCTGGCCGCGGCCGAGGCTGATGCCGGTCCGGACGTGACCAGTGCGGCGCTGTTCACCGGCCATCTCAGCGCGGGCAACCTGCGCCTGTACCAGCGGCAGGGTTACGTGGAGGAGCGGCGAGAGGAACTCAAACCCGGCGTGACTCTGGTACATCTGCGCAAACCCCTGCCCTGACGCGCTCCCGTCACCCGGCTCATCGCCCGTCCGAAATCGACTTTGCCTACCTGACGTCGGCACACGCCGCTCGCCCAGCCGGCGTGTTGCTGCACCAGGTAGGCAAAGGCGGATTGGCAGCCGGGTCAGGTCAGTCGGTTTGCGGCAGCAGCTCGTCGCCGATCCGGGCTAGGCCGGGTTGCACGACGACGGCACCGATGGCCAGGCACCCGCCGAGCTCGCGGTGGATCGTCCGCAGGACATCCAAGTCACGGTCGATACCGCCCGGCTGCGGCCGGGTGACCATGACGCACCGGTCGAGCTGCTTCCGGACATCCAAGATCGCCGCGCCGAGTGCGATCCGCGCCCCGACGAGCTCATCTTCGCCGCCTGCGTCGAGCACGATGTTCGCCCGGAATCTCTGCTGCTCCCAACGGCGCATCGAGGGTCTCGACAGCAGCGACACCGCTGCGTTGCGGGAGTCCTGGAAAGCGCCGCTGGAACCTTCGAACGGCTCCCACCGTCCGGTTGCTTCGTTCTCGAAGTCTTCCGGGTTCTCGAAGCGCCGCTGGGTAACCTGATCGGTCGAACGCAGCGTGACCTCGCGCCCGAGCCAGCTCGACAGGGCCTCGTCGTCGGTCGCGATCGAACCGTCGGGCAGGGTGATCTCGGCGCTGGCATCCGAGCGCAACCTGGCGGAGGCGAAGAGCAACTCCGGCGCCCGGCGGGCGGTCAGCCCGAACCCGGTTGCGACGTCGAAGATCGCGTACCGCCGGTCGCCCTCGACGCCTTCGACACCGATCCGGGTCTCGTCGAGTCGCTCACCCAGCAACGACTTCACCGGATAGCGCCAGACCTCAAGGACTCGCACTCCCGCAGGCTACCGAGCGTCATGGCCGCGTGAGCGGATCAACGGTCCCGTGCGGCCAACCCATTCATCGCGCAGCACGCCGTACACGACGCTGTCCTACCGCTGCCCGCGTACGACCCGCGCGTCCCGGAACATCCCGCTGTTCCCGGACCAGGTCGCGAAGTCCAACCGGACGATCTCAGTTGCCGAGAACAGGTAGTCGGCCCACCGTGCAACCGCCTCGTGCCCCGCCCACCCGACCAGGTCCTCGGGTCGTAGAGCACGACACCGATCCGCCGGCGCAAGTCGTTGCGCCTCTGCTCGGCCTGCGCGTCGGTCGGACGCGGGAAGTACGGGCCGTCCCAGGCGTGCCACTCGTGGTGTGGCTGGAGCCATTCGCGGTACGGGGCGAGGTCGTTGCGGCGCCAATCGCGCAGGACGACGCGCGAACGGTCAAC
>JACCUF010000285.1 GCA_013811975.1 Geodermatophilaceae bacterium
CCGACATCGGGCGCGGCCTCGACGCCGCGCGCCTTCGCAGCCGGTGGCGGATGGAACTCACCGACCGCCCGGACGGGGTTAGCATCCTGAACGACGCCTACAACGCCAACCCGGAGTCGATGCGGGCCGCCCTTGAGGCACTGGTCGGTGTCGCCGGCGGGCGCCGCCGTACCTGGGCAGTCCTCGGGGCGATGGGGGAGCTCGGTGACATCTCCCGCGCCGAGCACGAGGCAATCGGCATCGAGGTCAGGCGGCGCGGGATCGATCGGCTGGTCGCCGTGGGTGCAGATGCGCGGGGCATTTATGCTGGCGCCGCTGGCGAGCCAGCCGACGAGGAGGGGTTCATCCACGTGCCGGACATCGGCTCGGCGCTGCAGGTGCTGGGTTCCCAGCTGCGAGCCGGTGACGTGGTCCTGGTGAAGGCCTCCCGCTATGTCGGGTTGGAGTCGCTGGCCGATGCGCTACTCGAGGGCAGCGAGCCGGCGTGAGATCGGTCCTCATCGCCGCGGTGATCGCCCTGGCGATCTCGATCCTGTTCACTCCCTTCGCGATCCGGAGTCTGCAGCGCCGGGGATTCGGACAGGAGATCCGCGTCGACGGGCCAGAACACCACATCACCAAGAAGGGCACGCCCACGATGGGTGGTGCGGTGATCGTTGCGGCCACCGTGGCCGGCTACTTCGTCGCGCACCTGTTCCTGCTCGGTGAGCCCGGCCGCGGGCCTACAGCCAGCGGGCTGCTGCTGATGTACCTGCTGGTCGGGCTGGGCGTCGTCGGCTTCCTGGACGACTACATCTCGATCCGTAATCAACGCAACCTTGGCCTCAACAAGACCGCGAAACTGATCGGGCAGATCGTCATCGGCGTCAGTTTCGGGATCCTCGCCCTGCAATTTCGCAACGAGGATGGGCTGACCCCGGCCTCGACCGCCCTTTCCTTCGTCCGCGACATCAGTCCGCTGACGCTGGGCACGGTCGGTTTTGTCGCCTTCGCGTTGCTCCTGATCAGCGCCTTCTCCAACGCCGTGAACTTCACCGACGGCCTGGACGGCCTGGCTTCCGGTGCATCGGTGATGGTCTTCGGGTCGTACCTGATCGTCTCGTTCTGGCAGTTCGGGCACGACTGCGCCCGACTGCCCGAAGCCGGGTGCTACAACGTCCGTGACGCGCTGGACATCACGCTGATCGCGGCGGCGGCGATGGGCGCCTGTTTCGGCTTCCTGTGGTGGAACGCCTCGCCCGCGCGGATTATCATGGGGGACACCGGATCCCTTTCCCTCGGCGGGCTCATGGCCGGTCTGGCGATCCTCACCCGTACCGAGTTGCTGCTCGTCGTACTCGGTGGCCTGTTCGTCGTCGTTGCCATGTCGGTGACCATCCAGATCCTGGTCTTTCGGCTCGGGTCCGGCCGTCGGGTCTTCCGGATGGCGCCCATCCATCATCACTTCGAGCTGGCTGGGTGGACCGAGAACACCGTCGTGGTGCGCTTCTGGATCGTCACGGGCATGGCGGTGGCCTTCGGCTTGGGGCTGTTCTACGCCGATTGGCTCAGCCTCGCCGAGTTCGAGTGACCGGGCAGCGTGAACCCGGGCCGAACCAGCCCGGGCGCCCGTCCTCGTGGGCCGGTCGGCGGGTGCTCGTCCTCGGTGCGGGGGTGTCCGGCCTCGCAGCCATTCGTGCCCTGAGCCGGGCCGGAGCGCTTGTCACGTTGGCCGACGAGCGGACCGGCGTGCTGCCCGACGACTTGGCACTGCAGGACCCCGACCGTTTCCCGGCCGTTCGTGAGATCGGTATGCCGGACGAGGTGCCTCAGATGGACCTGGTCATCGCCACGCCGGGGGCGCCGCCCAGCCATCGGCTGCTGGTCTCCGCCCGTCAGGCCGGAATCGAGATCATCGGCGAGCCGGAGCTAGCTTGGCGGATGCGCGACCTGCGCGCGGCCGCTTGGCTGGTCGTGACCGGCACCAACGGCAAGACGACGACCGTCGGCATGCTGGAGTCGATCCTGGTGGCGGCCGGGATTGCCTGCATTGCCAGTGGCAACATCGGCCTGCCGCTGGTCGATGTGGTGACCGGACCGGTGCACTACGACGTCCTCGCGGTGGAACTGTCCAGCTTCCAGTTGCACAGATCTCCCTCGATCCGCGCCCACGCCGCGACCGTGCTCAACGTGGCTCCAGACCACCTCGACTGGCATGGTTCCATGCAGGCTTACGCGCAGGCCAAGAAGGTGGCCTTCGACCGGGCCGCGATCGCGGTGTTCAACCGCGATGACGAATGGTCGAGCCGCCTGGTCGACCGCCATCCACAGCCGATCGGATTCACCCTCAACCAGCCGCCGCCGGGTGCGTTCGGGATAGCCGATGGAGCGCTCCTCGACCGAGCGTTCGGGACAGATACCGAGCTGGCCAGGGTCGAGGACCTACCCGTACCCGGTGAGCACAACGTTGCCAATGCCCTGGCCGCGGCAGCCCTGGCGCGCAGCGTCAACGTCCCAGCGGCAGCCGTGGCCGAGGGGCTGCGGGCATATCGCCCAGGACCGCACCGCAACGCCCGTATCGCAACTGTGGACGGTGTTGCCTACGTAGACGACTCCAAGGCGACCAACCCACACGCCGCCCGTGCCTCGCTGATGGCCTATTCCGAGGTCGTCTGGATCGCCGGCGGCTTGCTCAAAGGCGCCGAGGTCGACGACTTGGTGGTAGCGGTACGAGAGCGGCTGCACGCGGTCGTGCTTCTCGGCGCCGATCGAGCGGTGATCGCCCGAGCCCTGGCGCGACACGCGCCGGAGGTCCCGGTCGTGGAGGTCACCACCAACGACGATGGGGCCATGGTCGAGGTCGTCCGGGCCGCCGCTGCTGCGGCGCGCCCCGGCAGCACGGTGCTGTTGGCACCTGCTGCCGCCTCGATGGACATGTTCGTCAACTACACCGCCCGCGCCGAGGCCTTTGCAGGGGCCGTAGCAGATCTGTCTCGGGAGCAGTCGGGATGACGGTCGTCAGCTCTGGTCCCACGGCGCATGTGGTGACCCGACCGACCGGGAGGCCGGGTATCAGCGACCGGCCGATGACCTCGTTCCATCTGGTGCTCGCCGCCGGCGGAGCATTGCTGCTCATCGGTCTGATCATGGTCTTCTCGGCGACCAGCGTGGATTCGCTTCAGGAGAAGGGCTCGGTCTACGCGAGCTTCGGCACGCAGGTCGTCTTCGCCGTTCTCGGGCTGGTGGCGTTCTGGATCGCGCTGCGAATGCGACCGACCCTGCTCCGCCGGATGGCCGTCCCAGGGATGCTGATCGCGTTACTCCTGCTCGTGCTCGTGCTGATCCCGGGCATCGGCAAGGAGTATAACGAGGCTCGCCGCTGGTTCGAGATCGGGCCGCTCAGCCTGCAACCGTCGGAGCTGGCGAAGCTGGCCTTCGTGGTGTGGGGCGCGGATCTATTGGTCCGCAAGCGCAAACTGATCGACCGGTGGCGACACCTGCTCATTCCGCTCGTCCCCGCCGGAGCTCTGCTGGGCTTGCTGGTCCTGCTGCAGCCCAACCTCGGGACCGCGTTGGTCTTCTTCCTGATCCTTTTCTCCCTGTTGTGGTCGGTCGGAGCCCCGGCACGACTATTCGTGACGATGGGCACCGCGCTGGTGGCTTTGGTGGCCCTGATGATCGCCGCCGAGCCCTATCGCGCGGCCCGCCTGACCGGCTTCCTCGACCCGTTTGCCGACCCCGAAGGAGCGACTCTGCAGGCGGTCAACGGGCTGTATGCCCTGGCCACCGGCGGTTGGTGGGGGGTTGGTCTGGGCAACAGCCGGATGAAGTGGGGCCTGTTGCCAGAACAGGACAGCGACTTCATCTTCGCGATCATCGGTGAGGAGCTCGGCTTTGCCGGCTGCCTTCTCGTGCTTTCCCTGTACGGCCTGCTGGCCTATGCCGGCATCCGGGTCGCGCGGCGTACCAATGACGGCTTCATTCGGCTCGCCGCCGCCGCCATCACGGTCTGGCTGATCGGTCAGGCGCTGATCAATGTCGGGTACGTGGTCGGTCTGCTGCCGATCACCGGGTTGCCCCTGCCCCTGATCTCGTCGGGTGGTACGTCTCTGGTGCTGACCATGTTCTCGGTTGGCGTCCTGGCCGGTTTCGCCCGCCACGAACCCGCAGCAGTGGGTTATCTCAAGCGCCGTCGTCGGACGAGATGGGCACGGCTGATGGCGCCGGTCCCTCGCAGCACCAGTTCTGAGATCAAGCGTTTCGTGGCGCCCCGGCGCCGTCCACCACGCCGGACCGATGTTGCATCCACACGGTCGCGAACATGAGCCGGCGAATCGCGCTGGCCGGAGGAGGTACCGGCGGCCACATCGAACCGATGCTCGCCGTCGCCGACGCGCTGCGTTCGGGTGATCCCAACGGGAAGCTGATCTGCCTTGGGACCGCCCGAGGTCTGGAGGTCGATCTCGTTCCGGCCCGAGGCTATGAACTTGCGTTGATCCCACCGGTTCCGTTGCCGCGCAGGTTGACCCTCGATTTGTTGCTGGTACCGGGGCGGCTGTGGAACTCCGTGCGGGTTGCCGGCAAGATTCTGCGGGACACTCGAGCCGAGGTTCTGGTCGGCTTCGGTGGCTACGTCGCCCTCCCCGCCTACCTTGCGGCTCGCCGAGCGCGCATCCCAATCGTCGTGCACGAACAGAACGCCGTACCTGGCCTGGCCAACCGGATCGCGGCTCGGTTCGCCGACGTCGTGGCGGTTACCTTTCCCGGTACGCCGCTGCCCGCAGCCGAGATCGTCGGCATGCCCTTGCGACCGGAGATCACGAACCTCGACCGCGGGGCCGTGCAGGCTGGGGCCCGCGCCCACTTCGGACTGAGCGCGGACCTGCCGACGCTGCTCGTCTTCGGCGGCTCACAGGGAGCCAGCAGCCTCAACAACGCGGTTGCGCAGGCGGTGGCAGGACTGCAGTCCAAGGGCATCCAGATCCTGCATGCAGTGGGACCGAAGAACGTCGGCGCCCAGAACCCCGGCGGGACGGCACAGCTGCCGCCCTACGTCGTCCTGCCCTACCTCGAGCGGATGGACCTGGCCTACGCCGCGGCCGATCTCGCACTTTGCCGGTCGGGCGCGGTGACCTGTGCAGAGCTGTCCGCTGTGGGCCTGCCGGCTGTGTTCGTCCCGTTGCCCATCGGTAACGGTGAGCAGCGCCGCAACGCCGAGCCGGTGATCGAGGCCGGTGGAGGTCTGATGGTCGAGGACGCGGCCCTGACCGGGGACTTCTTGCTGGGCACAGTGGCCGATCTGCTGCTCGATGGCCTGCGGCTACGTGCGATGTCCATAGCCACGGCACGGTTCGGTCGTCGGGATGCAGCGCTCCGGTTGGCCGAGTTGGTCATGGGCGCAGCCAGATGAACGACGCCGCCAGATGACCGGCGCACAGCGATGAACCTGACCGCCTGGAGCGCGCCGACGCCCACGGCCGAATCTCTCGGCCGGGTCCATTTCGTGGGCATCGGGGGAGCCGGCATGAGCGGCATCGCCCGCATCCTGCTGGGCCGCGGCGCGCCGGTCTCGGGCAGCGACGCGAAGGAGTCTGCGGTCCTGTTGGCGCTGCGCGCCCTCGGCGCCCGGGTCAGCGTCGGTCATTCGGCGGACAATCTCGCCGACGCGGACACTGTGGTGTTCTCGACCGCTATCCGAGCGAACAACCCGGAACTGGTCGCCGCCCGCGAACGCGGCCTGCTCGTCCTGCCCCGGGGCGTGGCACTGGCCGCGGTACTGGCCGGGCGGCGCAGCGTCGCGGTCGCAGGTACGCACGGAAAGACCTCCACCACCTCCATGCTCACCGTCGCCCTGCAGGACTGCGGCGTGGACCCGTCTTTTGCGATCGGCGGCCACCTCAACGAGTCGGGGTCCAACGCCCACCACGGCAGCGGTGACCTGTTCATCGCCGAGGCCGACGAGAGCGACGGGTCCTTTCTGCTGCTCTCTCCATCTGCTGCGATCGTGACGAACATCGAGGCGGATCATCTCGACAACTGGACCGACCTGAGGGCGATCACGTCGGCCTTCGAACGGTTCGTCGCCACGATCCGCCCGGGGGGTTTCCTCGTGCTCTGCGCCGACGATCCGGGAGCCGCAAAACTCATCACGGCGGCACGGGAGTGCGGACTGCGGCTTCGCACATACGGCCGCGGAACAGATTCTCACCTGCAGCTCACCGACCTGCGCCACGATGCCGGTGGTACCGGCGGGATCACATATCAGGCGCTGCTAGACGGGGTACCCCTGGGACGCGTTGAGTTACACGTGCCGGGCGAGCACATGGCCCTGAACTCCGCCGGTGCCTTGCTGGCCGGGACCGAACTCGGTCTACCCGCGCAGGCGATGATCAATGGACTCGGCGTCTATGCCGGGGTGCACCGACGTTTCGAGCACCTGGGAACCATCGGTGGCATTCGCGTCTATGACGACTACGCACACCATCCCACCGAGATCACAGCCCAGCTCCGCGCCGCACGCTCGGTCGCCGGTGACGGGCGCCTGATCGTCGCCTTTCAACCGCACCTGTTCAGCCGTACGAGGGCATTCGCCGAGGACTTCGGCGCAGCTCTGGGCGCTGCCGATGCCGTCGTCGTGATGGCCGTCTTCGCATCCCGAGAAGATCCGATTCCCGGCGTCTCCGGCGCGATGGTCGCTGGGCACATTCCGCTGCCACGGGACCAGGTGCACTTCCAGCCGTCGTGGTTGCAGGTCGCGCCACTGCTGGCATCCCTTGCCCGACCCGGGGATCTGGTCCTCACTCTGGGCGCCGGGGACATCGCGATGATCGGCCGTGAGGTCCTGACGAGTCTGGCTGGTCACGGCATCCATGCCATGGCGCCCACCGAGGTCATGCGATGACCCGGCGGCGACTGATCAGTGCTGGTGCGGTGGTGCTCGTCATTTCGGCTGCGCTCGGCTGGCTGGTGTTGTACTCGAGCGCACTCGGCGTGAACACCATCGAGGTCCGGGGCGCCCAGGTGCTGTCCACGGCAACGGTCACAGACGTGCTGGCAATTCAGCCGGGCACCCCGTTGGCCAGGGTCGACCTCGCCGCTGCCGAGGCCTCGCTGGAGAATGTCACCCAGATCGAGTCGGCCAGCGTGAGCCGGGACTGGCCGGGAACACTGGTGGTCCAGCTGATCGAACGTAGCCCGATTGCGGCCGTGGATGTCAACGGGACGACGTGGCTGCTCGACCGCTTCGGCGTCCTGTTCGCACAGGTCAGTGCCCTACCTCAGGGGATCGTGGTACTGCAGGTAGAGCGGCCCGGACCGGACGATCGCGCAACCTCGGCGGGAATCGAGGTGATTCAGGCGTTGGCTCCGGCGATCCGCTCTATCTTGGTCCGGATCAGGGCGCCGAGTCTGACTCAGATCGAACTGGAACTGACCGACGGTCGGACAGTGCTCTGGGGGGACGCCGACAATTCCGTACGGAAGTCCCAGATCCTGGCTGGTCTATTGGCCGGGGGAGTGGTCGGCACCGCGTACGACGTGAGCTCACCGACCTCCGCCGTCGTACGGTGACCCGATGGCGCTGCCCTGGTGATCTTGACCTTGTTGCGGTTTTCGGAGCATATCCTCGGCGTGTCGCCACTATCAGGTCAAGATCATGAATAACCGGGAGGGGGCGAGACAGTGAGTGAGGCGCCAGGAGCAGGAGCCGTGAGTCGGTTTCCCGTGCCGGAGTTGGCTGAATTACCCGCCGATCTGACCGAGCGGATCGCGGAGGTCGCCGACAAATCCGGCTTCGTCCCGAACATCTTTCGCGTGCTGGCATGGCGACCCGTGGAGTGGCGGGCCTTCTTCGGCTACCACGACGCGCTGATGGACAAGGAGTCGCCGGCGCTGTCCAAGGCCGACCGCGAGCTCATCGTCGTCGTGACCAGCGCAGCCAACGACTGTCTCTACTGCGTGGTGGCCCACGGGGCGATCGTCCGGATCCGGGCCCGCGATCCCCACCTCGCTGACCAGGTCGCCGTCGACTGGCGTAAAGCACCGTTGTCTGCAGCCCAGAACGTGATGCTCGAGATCGCCCTCATGTTGGCCATCGAGCCGGCAGCGGTCGGACCCGAGCATCTCGAGGGGTTGGCCGCAGCAGGCTTCACCCAGGACGACATCTGGGACATCGGTTCGATCGCTGCCTTGTTTGCGCTGTCCAACCGGCTCGCGCATTGGGCCGCCGTCCCGCCGAATGACGAGTTCTACCTTCTCGGCCGAGTGCGACGCGAGTGAGCATCGCAGCGAGCGCCAGCGAGTGAGGAGCGGAGCGAGCAAGGAGCCGAGCATGTTGTCGAGTGCGACGCGAGTGAGCATCGCAGCGAGCGCGAGCGAGTGAGGAGCGCGCTGGAGCGGCTGCGTGGGCTCTGTCTGGCGTTGCCAGAGACGACGGAGCGGCTCAGCCACGGCGAGCCGACCTGGTTCGTACGGGACAAGAAAGTGTTCGTGATGTACGCCAACCAGCACCACGACGATCGGGTCGGATTCTGGTGCGCGGCGCCCGCCGGCGAGCAGGAGGCGCAGGTGGCCGCAGCTCCGCTTCGGTTCTTCCGCCCACCTTATGTCGGAGGACGGGGCTGGCTCGGCGTGTGGCTGGATGTGCCGGTCGACTGGTCGGAGATCGACGAGATAGCCCGGGAGGCCTACCGACAGGTCGCACCCAAGCGACTGGTCGTCGAGCTGGATATCAGCTGATGCTCACCGTTTTCGGGGGGTTGCCCGGTACCGGGAAGACGACTCTGGCCCGACTGCTGGCTCGGCAGCAGGGGGCTTCCTACGTGCGGGTCGACGCGATCGAGGCTGGGCTCATCGAAGCCGGTCTCGCACTCGACCAGACAACCGTCGGAAACGCTGGCTACGTGGTGGCCAACCGGACCGCCGAGAGCTGCCTGCGGGCCGGCCTGGACGTGGTTGTGGACGCGGTGAACCCGGTCGAGGTGGCTCGCGAGGGTTGGCGCCTGCTCGGCGCTGAACTCGACTGTGTGCTGCTTTTCGTCGAGGTGGTGTGCTCCGATCGGGAGCAGCATCGCCGACGGGTAGCAGAACGGCAGACCGACCTGACCGGCTGGACGCTGCCAGATTGGCAGGCGGTGCTCGATCGCGAGTACGAGCCCTGGCGGGGCGAGCGACTGGTGATCGACAATCTGGGTGACCCAGACATCCAGGTCGAACTGATCGCTGAGACCAGCGCTCGGATGAGGGCTAGCCACGATCACGCGACCAAGCCCCACACCCCGCCCAGCGGGTAGCGATCCGCATCGGCGCTGGCGGGGCATCTCGCCCCGGGCGCCGAAGGATTGACTCGATCAGGCGGAGTCCTCCGCAAAGACTTGCCCCAGCGCGTGGGAAACCGAAGTCGATGACTGCAGATAGGCGGCCATCGACGACGAGCAGGTTGCCCGGTAGCGAGTCGCCGTGCCAGACCTCTTCGCCGCCCCATGCCGAGGCGTGAAGCGACTCCTCCCGTGAGCGGAGGCTGGCATCGCCGTCGATGCGCTCGCCGAGCGCTGCGATCGATCGACGAACTTGTTCGTCCCTTTCCGCAAGTGGTCCACCTCGGCCATGCGGTGGACGAAGATGTGCACCGGCCTTCAACCTGGCTAGCGCGATCACGAACGAGGCGAGATCGAGGCCCACTGCTGGAAGTGTCCTGCGAGCATGCGAGGCACGAGCGCAATGTCGGTCTCGATCTCGTCGGCATGCATCTTGGTTGCGACCATCGCCGTCATGATCGGCGAACGGCGTGAACCACCGCCACGGAGTTCAGACGTCAGCGACCAGGGCTAGTTCTCACCTCGGTGGCGGGTTCGGCTGTCCCGGGTATCGCCGTCTCCGTGCCGCCAGAAGGACAGTCCGCAGTCCTCGCAGGCTTCGAAAGAGTCTGGA
>JACCUF010000288.1 GCA_013811975.1 Geodermatophilaceae bacterium
TCCCTCGAACGGTACCTCGAGACCTTCGTACACACCGTCGGGGTCATGCAGACCGGTGCGGCGTTGGCCCGAGTTGCCGAGGAATGTGCCCTGGATCTGGCCGCAGACGGTGTGGTCTACGCCGAGGTTCGCTTCGCCCCGGAGCTACACGTGGAGCAGGGGCTCGAGCTGACTGAGGTCGTCGATGCGGTGCTGGCCGGCTTTGCCGCAGGTGCGGCCAAGGCTGCCGCTTCCGGGGGCCCGGACCGGGTCGGACATCGAATCCGGATCGGCGTGTTGCTGACTGCTATGCGCCACGCAGCCCGGTCTCGGGAGATCGCGGAGTTGGCCGTCGCCTACCGGGACCGAGGTGTCGTCGGGTTCGACATCGCGGGGACCGAGGCCGGCTTCCCGCCTACCCGGCACCTCGATGCCTTTGAATACATGCGCAGGGCCAACGGGCACTTCACGATCCACGCCGGCGAGGCGTTCGGGCTGCCCTCGATCTGGGAGGCGCTGCAGTGGTGTGGCGCGGATCGGCTCGGTCATGGCGTACGCATCGTCGACGACATCTCCGTCGACGGCGACGGAGGCGCGATGCTGGGCCGATTAGCCGCCTACGTCCGCGACATGCGCATCCCATTGGAGATGTGCCCATCCTCCAATGTGCAGACCGGAGCCGTGTCGACGATTGCCGAACACCCGATCGGGTTGTTGCGGCGCTTGGGATTCCGGGTGACAGTCAACACCGACAACCGGCTGATGAGCGACTGCAGCATGACTTCGGAGTTGGCCGCATTGGCTGAGGCCTTCGGGTACGGCTGGTCGGACCTGCAGTGGCTCACGGTCAACGCAATGAAGTCGGCGTTTCTCCCATTCGACGAACGACTGATCTTCATCAACGACATCATCAAACCCGCCTACGCAACACTGCTCGAGGAACCCAGCACCGTCGAGCTCACCTGAGTCGAATCAACAACCGTTTCTGGTGATACTGCTCAAGGCGAAAAGACTTTCACCCTGTGCGTCATCGACGCCCCAGAGGCCACCCACGATGATCAAGATGATTCCCATGCTGCCCCGGACTCGCTCGGCAATGGTTAGCTCGTCAGTCCTGCCAGCGTACGGCGCCGCTCACCTTCTCCACGAGTTCGTCCCAAGCTGTGGACATCGCGGCGGTGTCGGCCGGCGCCAGGGACTTGCCGATACCTCGCTGGCTCTCGACCAGGGCACGTCCGAGCGGAGTCGTCGGTCGGATCAGGTCATCGACGCTGTCCAGATTCGCGTACTCAGCGATGTCGAGAACGCCGTCGAAGGCGTGCGCCAGGCGCGAGTAGTCGAAGACGTCGGTGCTGTCGCCGCGGGCGAACAGCTCGGAGATCTCAGCGAGGTCGTAGCGGTCCTCTTCGGCCGGAAGAGCGACCACGTCGCTGTCGACCACATCGGCCCAGGTGGCGATGTCTCGCAGGTCGTGCGGCGTCTTGCCGCGAATGAAGGAACCGAGGCCGTCCGCTGTGCGGAACAGGTACACCGTTCCCTTTCTGCCGAGAAAGCGTGGGGCATCCTCGACGTAGCAACGCAGCGTCAGCCCGCTGCCCTCGGGCAGGGTCAGCTCTACCGGCAGGATCCCGACCGACTCCCAGAACTCGGTGGCCTCATCGACCTCGTCGGCGTCGGCTTCCCATGCGGTGCTTGGCAATTGGATGACGGCAGTACCGGTAACCGGTTCTTCGACAAGGACGTCGTCGTCGTCGGTCTCCAGGGCGCGGCGGTCAGCGTCCTCGACCTCGCGGCCGAGCTTTCCGGCGGCATCTCGCCGTTTGGCGCGTTGCTCGGCGACTTTGCCGGTTTGCGCCGCCTCCTTGGCGGATAGCTCTTTCTCCTCGGCCTCCAGAACCGCGACGTCGACCTTTGGCCAACGGATCCGTTTACCGAGCCGGGTGAGCACGGTCTCCCAATGCTCGTCGACAGCTTTTCCGACCTCGGTCCAGGAGTTCTCGCCCTCGCGGCCGACGAATGCGTCGGCTCCCATGGACAGCAGCCCGATCTGTGGCACCTGCTCCAGGTCTCGCACGATGCGGGTTGCCGCACAGCACTCGGCGATCCGGCTGACGATGTCGATGGTGTCGGCGACCTCTCCCACCGACCAGCGGTCCGGGATCTCGGCCACCAGCTCGTACAACCCGTCGAGGTCGTATCTGTGGTCGTCGTCCGGCGTCAGATCCCGGGCTGGGAGCGCTGCGACGACCGGCCAAACCGGGTGGTCGTCAAGGTCGTGTTCGGTCGCCATCCGGGTGTAGGCGGCCAACTCGCGTTCTGACTCGAACAGGTGCAGCCGGCCTTCGGCGCCGAGGAAGGCTTGCCACTGCTCGCCGTCCTCTTCCCAGGGTGGAGCCCACAGCGTGTAGCCGGTCCGATCATCGATGGTGAGCGCGATCGGGACGATGGAGGGGGCGGCCATGGTGGTGAGGTCAGACTCCGATCGGGTGCCACACGGTCTTGGTCTCCAAGAACGCGGTCATCCGGGACAGTCCCGGTTCGGCGGCCCAGTCTGGACTATCCAGCTGAGTAACCGAAAGCGGTGGGCGTCTGACCCGCTTCAGTGTGCCGGCCGCCTTCGCCTCCAGATCGCGCGCCAACTCGGCGTCGGCCGCGTTGTCACCCTCTGTGGCACCCACCACTCCGGTCAGGTCGATAGCGTTCACATCGGCGTGCTCGGCCAGCCATGGGCCGATCTCCGCGGCGCTCCCGGTCAGCAAGTTCACCACCCCGCCGGGTACGTCGGAGGTGGCTAGCGCCTCGGCCAAGGTGATGGCTGGGAGCGGCCTGCGCTGCGAGGACACAGCCACGACGACGTTGCCACCGGCCAATGCCGGGGCGACAACGCTGACCAGCCCGAGCAGTGAGGAGTCTTGCGGGGCAAGGACGGCCACCACACCAGTGGCTTCGGGGATGGAGAAGTTGAAGTACGGGCCGGCGACCGGGTTCGTACCCCCGACAACCTGGGAGAGCTTGTCGGTCCATCCCGCGTACCACACCCAACGATCGATCGCGGCCGAGACGGCCGTGCGTGCTTGAGACAGCCGCAGCCCCTCTCCGGCCGCGACCTCGGCGGCGAACTGCTCCGCGCGGCCCTCCATCACCTCGGCAACTCGGTAGAGAACCTGCCCGCGGTTGTACGGCGTTGCCCCCGACCAGCCCGGGACCGCGGCCCGCGCTGCCACCACTGCATCGCGGGCATCCTTGCGCGAGGCTCGGCTCGCGTTGGCGACGAACTCGCCCTTGGCATCGGTGACGGCGTAGGAGCGTCCGGACTCCGAACGGGGGAACTTGCCGCCGATGTAGAGCTTGTAGGTCTTCCGGACATCGAGTCTCTGGCTCACGCTGACGCATCCCAGTCCGTACATTCCGCCGTTTTCGCGATATCTGCGCGTTTCAGAGCCTCTTCGGCGCCGTTATCGCGAAAATGGCGAAAATGGGGGGTCATGAGTCGGGCCCGTCATCGTTGCTGGCTAGGTAGGCGGACAGGCCGTGTCGACCGCCCTCCCGGCCGTAGCCGGATTCTTTGTAGCCACCGAACGGACTGGTCGGGTCGAACCGGTTGAAGGTGTTGGCCCACACCACGCCGGCGCGTAGCTTGGATGCGATCGCCAGGATCCGGGAGCCTTTGTCGGTCCAGATCCCGGCGGACAGGCCGTACGGCGTGTTGTTGGCCTTCGCGACCGCCTCGTCGGGCGTACGGAAGGTCAGCACGGACAGGACCGGTCCGAAGATCTCCTCGCGAGCGATCCGATGCGCGGGGGAAACCTCGGTGAATATCGTTGGCGGAAACCAGAATCCACGATCAGGAATGTCACATGGTGGAGACCAGCGAACCGCACCCTCTTGCTCGCCCACGTCGGAGAGTTCGCGGATGCGCTTTAGCTGTTCGGCGGAGTTGATCGCGCCGATGTCGG
>JACCUF010000304.1 GCA_013811975.1 Geodermatophilaceae bacterium
CCCCGGAAGAGTTGTTTCCGCCGCACGATTATCTGTCATGACTCCTTGACAGCGGCCGCGATGGCACGTTCAGCGCGCTGGAATGCATCCGGGATCCCGCTCGGATCAGTCCCCCCGCCCTGCGCCATGTCGTCCCGGCCGCCACCGCGACCGTCGACGGCCGCCACCGCGGCGCTGAGCAGATCGGCGGCCGAAACCCCGAGCGCGCGGGCTGGTGCATTGGTGGCGCCGATCAGGGCTACCTTGCCCTCACTCACCGAAGCGAGCAGCACCGCCGCCGGGCGATCGAGGGCCAACCGACCGCGCACGTCCTGGGCCAGCGCCCGCAGGTCACCGGCCCCGAGTCCTACTGGTGCAGCCGCGACGAAGGCCACGCCGACGACGTCACGTGCCTGTTCAGCCAGCGACGCTGCCCCTGCCCGGGCTGACGTGCCACGCAGTTTCTCGAGATCCTTTTCAGCCGCCCTGAGTCGTTCGACGGTCTGCCGCACCCTGTCTGGAACGTCCTGAGCCGGCACTCGGAGCAGCTCGGTCAGTTGACCGACGAGGAGATGCTCCCGGGCCAAATAGCGGAACGCGTCCAGTCCGACAAGCGCATCCACCCGGCGCACCCCGGAACCGATCGAGGACTCCGAAAGCAACTTCACCATGCCGACCTGCCCCGAACGCGTGCTGTGCGTTCCCCCACACAGTTCGCGTGCGTAGTCGCCCACCTCGACGACCCGTACCTCGTCGCCGTACTTCTCGCCGAACAGGGCCATCGCGCCGATCTCTCGCGCGTGCTCCTGCGTGGTGAAAAAGGTTCGGACCTCGAGATCGTCGGCCAGGACGGCGTTAACCTCGTCCTCCACGTCGCCGAGCACACTTGCTGGCACAGCCGAGGGTGTCGAGAAGTCGAAACGTAGCCGTCCGGGAGCATTGAGCGACCCGGCCTGAGTTGCACTCTCTCCCAGTGCACGACGAATGGCAGTGTGCACCAAGTGAGTCGCGGTGTGGGCCCGTGAGATGGATTGACGGCGAACGACGTCAACCGCAGCATGGACAGTCGCACCGACCCGTAGCTCACCTGAGTCCACCCTGCTCTTGTGCACCACCAGCCCAGGCATCGGCGTCTGAACATCCAAAACCGTTACCGATGCGCCGTCGACGGTGAGCAGGCCTTGGTCGGCGAGTTGGCCACCGCCCTCGGCATAGAAGGGTGTGACGTCAAGGACGATCTCCACCTCGGCATCTGGCCCGGCAGCGGATACCTGTGCGCCGCCGACGAACAGGCCGACGACGGTGGCTTCCCGGGCCACCTCGGTGTACCCGGTGAACTGAGCGGGACCGTGACTGTCGAGCACCGCCCGATATACCGACATGTCGGCCTGACCGGTCTTGCGTTCGGCCGTAGCGGCCCTGGCCCGGTCGCGCTGCTCGCTCATCAGGCGGGTGAACCCGACCTGGTCCACGTCGAGCCCGGCATCCTGGGCGATCTCGACGGTCAAGTCGATCGGGAAGCCGTAGGTGTCGTGCAGGGCGAAGGCCTGCTGGCCGGACAGGCTCGACACACCTGACGTCTGCGCAGACCGTACGGCGGCGTCCAGGATCGTGGTGCCCGAAACGAGGGTTCGCCGGAAGGCCTCCTCCTCGGCATAGGCATAGGAGGAGATCCGCTCGAAGTCACTGGCCAGTTCCGGGTAGCTCGGCGCCATGCAGTCCCGCGAAACCGGTAGAAGTTCCGGCAGCGCTGGGTCACCGAAGCCCAACTGCCGCATGGAGAGCACCGCACGTCGCAGCAACCGCCGTAGGACGTACCCCCTACCGTCGTTGCCGGGGCGGACGCCGTCGCCGATGAGCATCAGCCCACTGCGGACGTGGTCGGCGATGACCCGCAGCCGCACGTCGTCCTCGTGGCCGGCCCCGTACCGCTTGCCGCTCATGTCGGCCGCACGCTCCAGTACTGGAAAGACCTCATCGATCTCGTAGAGGTTCTCCTTGCCCTGCAGCAGGTAGGCAACCCGCTCCATGCCCATCCCGGTGTCGATGTTCTTGCTCGGCAGCTCGCCGAGGATCGGGAAGTCACTCTTGCCCGCCCCGCGGTTGGGCCCGCGCTCGTGCTCCATGAAGACCAGGTTCCAGATTTCGAGAAAACGGTCCTCATCGACAATCGGTCCACCCTCAGGGCCGTACTCGGGGCCGCGATCGACGTAGATCTCCGAGCACGGTCCGGACGGACCGGCGACGCCGGTGGACCAGTAGTTGTCGTCCATCCCGCGCCGCTGGATGCGGTCGGCGGGCAGGCCGGCAACCTCGCGCCACAGCCGGAAAGCCTCGTCGTCGTCTTGATACACCGTCGCCCAGATCGAGCTGGGATCGATGCCGAACCCGCCCTGGTCCTGTGGCTTGGTGATCAGCTCCCAGGCAAACTCGATGGCGCCCTCTTTGAAGTAGTCGCCGAAGGAGAAGTTGCCGTTCATCTGGAAGAAGGTGCCGTGCCGGGTGGTCTTGCCGACCTCCTCGATGTCGAGGGTCCGTACGCACTTCTGCACACTGGCGGCGCGCTTGTACGGCGGCGTTTGCTGCCCCGTCAGGTACGGGATGAACGGCACCATCCCGGCCACCGTGAACAAAAGGGTCAGGTCGTCGCTGACCAGGCTGGCACTGGGTACGACGGTGTGCTCTCGTTGTTCGAAGTGCTCGAGGAACCGTTTCCTGATGTCGGCCGTGCGCATCAGGCCGTGAAGTCCTCCGGCTTCGCGCCGAGTTGACCGTCCAGGCCCACGCCGGCGCGCAGCTCTTTCTCACGCTCACCCATAGCCGTGCGCACGTCCCCAGCGAAGTCGCCAATGGCCTCAGCGACTTGGGACAAACTCCCCGTCAGCGACTCAGCGATCCCAGCCGGCGTCAACCTCTGTGCCGCTGCCGTGAGCCGGCGTACGACAAGGCCACCGACGGTGATACCCAGCCCGAGCCAGAACAGCCGGCGCATCAGTGCCTGCCCCCGCGACGCCGGCGGCCCCGAGATCCGGATCGTTCCACTTCACGACGGCCTTCGCGCCGACCCTTGACGGCCTGGCGTACGCCATAGGAGAAGGCGGCCGCCTTGACCAGCGGTCCGCCGAGCGTGGCCGCGACCACACTGGTCAACGCGGCGGCGTTGCTGGACATGCTCGCGGCGTTGGCGGTGATCCCGTCGACCCGCTCGAGGTTGGAATTGACTGCGCGCACGGTTGTGACGGCGTTGTCCAGGATCGGACCTGTGCCCTCACGTGCTGCGCGGACGGCCAGGGTCGTCTCGTCCAGTGTGCGGCCGAGTTTCAAGATGGGCACGGCCAGAAGCAGCACCAGCAGGGCAAGCGCACCAGCGGCGACGAGCCCGGCTATCTCTCCAGCAGACACAGTGCAGCCTTTCTCCGGGTACGGGGGACCGGCCAAGCCTAGCGACCTCGCCGCTCGGACGCCGTCTGTGCAACCGTTGCCGCTTGAACGGCTCACTTCACCGAGCCGGCCAGCGTCCCCTGCACGAAGTAGCGCTGGAAGGCGAAGAACACGGCCAGCGGCACGATCAAGGACAGGAACGCCCCCGGGGCCAGCACGTCGATGCTCTCCCCGAACTGCCGCGTCTGCGACTGCAGGAACACGGTCAGCGGTTGCACATCCCGGCTGGCGAAAACCAGAGCGATCAGGAAGTCGTTCCACACCCAGAGGAATTGGAAGATCGCCAGCGACGCGATTGCGGGCAGACCGAGCGGCAGCACCACCCGGCGGAAGATGGTCCATTCACTGGCGCCGTCCATCCGGGCCGCCTCGAGCAGATCCCG
>JACCUF010000349.1 GCA_013811975.1 Geodermatophilaceae bacterium
GGTGCCAGCAGAACAGGCCCCCGTTTGCCTGATCCGTACGGGCTCCCACGCACCACGGGAGCTCCGGCGAGAGGTCTCTCAGTGAGTCCACAGTCACCTCGGCCTGGGACAAGTGCACCAGGCCGTCGGTCACGGCCTGGGCGGTGGCCGGCAGCTGCTCGCGCAACGCGCGGGCGGTGCGGACCAACCGGGATGCCTCACCCGCGCCGAGGCGGTGCGAACCGTGCAGCCAGGCCGTCAACGACGACGCACCACGGGCCGGGCAAGTCCGCGGGCCTCGGCCTCCCCGAGTCGGACCAACAACACCGCATCCGCCTGCGCTCGCAACGCCACCGCGTCGGCGACCTCGGCGGCCAGCTGGCGGTCGGTCAACGACCACAACGGCACCGCAGCCGCCGTCCGGACCGCGTCGCAACGCTGCCCACGAGACAGACCTCCGCCACAATCTTGGCGAGGTAAAACGCGTCTTACCCTCGAAAGCATCGCGGAGGCAGGGGTCAAACGCGCCCTACCTCGAAGCGGCGGACAACGCGGGCCGAAGACGCCGGTACCCCTCTTTGCTGCGTCTTTCCTACGAGCCCCGACCCCAACAACCCCGCCAGTCGACAACGCAAAGCCGAGAGGCCGTTCTCGTGCCGCTCCCGATCACGCCATCAACCGGTGGAACGCGCCTGTTCCTGCATCGGTTGCAGTGCGGCGACCAGCCGGTCCACTTTGCCGCCACGGTCACCGAGCGACGGCGCGAGCATGATCATGATCGGTCAGAGAAGACCAGCCGCAGCCGAGCGGCCAGAGCCCCGTTCGGGAGGCTCCGCCCGCTGACCAGCACCCGCCGGGCGGTCACCACGAGATAGTGCTCGAGGCGCAGATCGGTGTATTCATCGGTTCGCATAACCGCGGCGACCCGGGCGCAGCGGAGAGTAGGTCCCCGATCACCCGCGACCGTTTGCGCCGGTGGTCCGGTCCGCCGGGGATGCCGTACCCGTCCAGCAACGCGACGTACTCCATGGCGAGAATCGGCTCGTCCTCGTCCAGCAGCATGAACGCCTGTTGGGCGACGTCGGGTTCGACGCTCACCATGGCGGGCCCGTCGTCAGCCGAATCTCACCGCTGACTCCGCGCTCGCCGCTCCTCGGGCAGCGGACGGCCCTGCGATGCTCACTCGCTGTATCCGCTGGGTCGCCTCCGCGCTCGCTCCGCTCCTCGGGCCGTGGACGGCCCTGCGATGCTCACTCGCTGTCGGCTCCTTACTTAGCCGAAAAACACCTCGGCCTCGGCGTAGCGCTCTGGCGGAACCGTCTTGAGCTCGGCAGTGGCCTCGGCAAGCGGAACACGAACGATGTCGGTCCCCCGCAGAGCGACCATCACACCCCAAGCCTGGCTGTGCACGGCATCGATCGCGCTCAGCCCGAACCTCGTGGCCAGAACCCGGTCGAAGGCGGTGGGCGTACCACCGCGCTGAACATGGCCCAGGACTACCGCCCGGCTCTCCTTACCAGTGCGCTGCTCGATCACCTCGGCCAGGGCCGCTCCGACCCCGCCGAGCCGGACATGGCCGAAATCGTCGACCACACCGGACCCGAGGATCAAGCCTCCGTCTTTGGGCAGGGCGCCCTCGCTGACCACCAGAACGGGTGAATAGCCCGAGGCGAACCGGTGTTCCACGTGGGCGACCACGGCGTCGACGTCGAAGGGGTTCTCCGGGATGAGGATGACGTTGGCTCCGCCCGCCAGGCCGGCGTGCAGGGCGATCCAGCCGGCGTGGCGTCCCATGACCTCGACGACAAGCGCGCGGTGATGGGAATCGCCGGTCGTGTGCAAACGGTCGATGGCCTCCATCGCCACACCGACCGCCGTGTCGAAGCCAAACGTGTAATCCGTGGACCCGAGATCGTTGTCGATGGTCTTGGGTACGCCGACAACGTGCACCCCAGAGGCGGCCAGCTTGGTAGCAACGCCCAGCGTGTCCTCGCCGCCGATGGCCACCAGTGCGTCGATGCCCAGCCGTTCGAAGGTGGCCAGCACCTTGCCCTCGCCGTCCTCGGTCTTGTACGGATTGGTCCGTGACGTGCCCAGAATGGTCCCACCACGGGGCAGGATGCCCCGTACGGCGTGCACGTCGAGGGCCATCGTGTCGCCCTCGACCGGCCCGCGCCATCCATCCCTGAAGCCGACGAAGTCGTGTCCGTAGAACTCGACGCCCTTGCGCACGACAGCCCGAATGACGGCGTTGAGCCCCGGACAGTCGCCTCCCCCAGTGAGTACTCCGATTCGCATGAGCCGAGAGCCTAGGGCCCGGCCGAGATCGCCTGCATGGCCCGCCACCGGGCGAGGTTGTGCCGGGCGTCGGCCAGGGCATCGTGGGCATCCGAACCGGCTGCCGGAAGCTCCGGTTTGCCGAGATCGGCCCAGCGTTGGCGCAGCTCGAGGGTGAACCGCGGGATCGCCCGTGGCAGGTCGGTCATCGGGCCCCACAGCTGAGCCAGGGCTACATGGTCGTACGAGGCGAACCACGCCCATAGCTCGATGCCCTCACCGGGACCGGTGAGGAAGGACAGCAGTTCGTCGCGGATCTCGGTACGCGAGCGCCAGGCCTCGTCGGCCGGCGACGGCAGCTGGCCAAGCACGTTGCGCCGCACCCATGGGATCGCCTTGTCTGCGTCGAATTCGGTTGATACGGCATAGAACTCGCGGCCGTTCTCATCAACCACGCCGATCGAGATCAGGTCGATGGTGTGACCGTCCTCGATGAACTCGGTGTCGTAGAAGTATCGCCGCATGAGGTGAGCGGCTCAGCCGGCCAGAGTGGCCGGAACCCGCTCGGCTACCTCGAGCGGACTCGGTTTGAGCATCCGGACGACCTCGTCGGCGCTCGCACCGGTGTCGTCCATCGCGACCTTCACCTTCGCCGCGTAGAGATCGACGTACTGCTGACCGGAAAGCAACATCAGCTCGTACATCACCTCGTCGGTCATGGACCGCTCGACGAATCTATCCCCGGACATTCCGTCGTACCGGGAGAAATCCAGCGGCACCCCGATCCGGATCCGGACCTTGTAGATGCGCGGTATCTTCTTGCCGATTGGCTGGATCTTCTCGGTGTCGATCATGACCAACGGGACCACCACAGCACCGGACTCCAATGACATGCGGGCCAGGCCGGTCTTGCCGCGATACAGGCGACCATCGGGCGAGCGGGTGCCTTCGGGATAGATCCCCAGGAGCTTGCCCTCGCGCAGGATCCGGGTGCCCGTGTCCAGGGCATCCTGGGCGGCCGTCCCACTGGCCCGGTCGATCGGGACCTGGCCGGCGCCCCGGAAGAACCACCGGCTCAGCAATCCCTTGAAACCCTTGCCGGTGAAGTACTCAGACTTGGCCAGAAAGGTCACCCGCCGCGACACCATCAGCGCGAGGAAGACGGAGTCGGAGAACGAGAGATGGTTGCTGGCCAGTATTGCCGGGCCCCTGCTCGGAATGTTCTCCAGGCCCTGCACGTCCGGGCGAAAGAACATCCGCAGAATCGGTCCCACCAGGACGAACTTCAGCACCCAGTAGAACACTGACACCACCTGACCCTTCGAGTGTCAGACTAGGGACGATTCGGCCATTGTCACAACGCAGCCACAACGCAGTCACGACGCAGCCACTCAGGAGGAAGACCTATGCCGGTGCTGGCTGGTGGGCAACCCTTCACCTTCGACGGCGGTCCGGTCGGGATCCTGCTGGTCCACGGGTTCACCGGCACCCCACAGAGCTTGCGTCCTTGGGGTGAGCATCTGGCCGCCCAAGGACACTCGATCAGCTGTCCACGGCTGCCCGGGCACGGCACCGTACTCGCCGACATGAACACCACCCGGTGGCCGGACTGGTACGGCGCAGTCGAGCGGGCACTGGAGGAGTTGCGAAGCCGCTCATCGGAGGTGTTCGTGGCGGGGCTGTCCATGGGCGGGACGCTGGCGATCCGGCTGGCCGAGCAGCACGGTGAAAACCTGTCCGGACTGGTGTTGGTCAACCCCTCACTGGGTACCGAGCGCAAGGACTTGGCGCTGCTCAAGATCCTGGCCAAGGCGCTGCCCTCCTGGAAGGGCGTGTCCAACGACATCAAGAAGCCAGGGGCTCGGGAAGTCGCCTATCCCAGGATTCCGCTCAAGGCCGCGGTGTCCTTGCAGGAGCTATGGGCAGTGACCGCTGCCGACCTGGCCAAGGTGGACGCGCCGATCCTGACGTTCCGCAGCACGCAGGACCATGTCGTCGAGCCGCTGTCGGGGCGGTTGCTGCTCGAAGGGGTGCGCTCGACCGACGTCACCGAGCGACTGCTGCACAACAGTTACCACGTGGCCACCCTCGACAACGATGCCGAGCAGATCTTCACCGAGAGTGCGGCATGGATCAGCAACCATGCTGGCGGGCAAGGGACGTCGTGACTTCGCCTCGTCGACGGGGGCGGCGTGACAACGGATTGGACGCATCCGCCTTCCGGGCGTTGCGCGATGTCGATCCTCGCGTCGGTGAGCACCTGCTCGACGTCCTGCGCGATGGGGGGGTCGCTGCCTATCTCGATCCCACCTCCGACGTGGATGCGGTCACCCGGAGCATCGCCCTACCCAGTCCGCCCAGTGACCGGCTCTACGTGGACCGGAGCATGACCGCGGAGGCGAGCGCCCTCATTCAGGACTACGACCTCGACTCCGGCGAGTCCGACAGTCAGCATCCCCACGGACCGTCCGCCCCGGGAGTAGGCGCGGTTGCCTCGTCGGGCGTCGCCGGAGGCACCCCCCAGTCCAGTACCCCCTCCAACGCCGACGAGACGCAGTGGCGGGAGTTGATTGCTACCTACGAGGCAGACCACGGTCGGCTGGGCGACACGCTGACTGACGACTTCGACCAAGCGGCTCAGCTTCGTGCAGCCGAACGTGATGCGGCCGGCCGGGCGGCGATCGCGGCCGAGGACGCCGCCGAAGAGGAGCACTACGAACCTCCACCGCCGCCACCGTTACCGATCCTGTCCAGGTCCGCGGCCTATGCCCTGGTGCTGCTCGTAGGAGGTGTGCTGCTGCTGATCGCTCCCGGTGTCGTGGGGCTGAGCGGAGATCTCGGCTTCGTGTTCGGTGTCCTCGGCATCGCCAGCGGCGTCGCGATGTTGGTGTGGGGAATGCGCGAGGGGCCTCAGTTCGAAAATCCCGATGACGGCGCGATCGTGTAGGCGGTCCTATCCCAGCCAGAAAGTGCCCCGGCTACGCCTGGCCGCTCGTCCCCCTTACCCCAGCCACGGAGGCGCCGGCTACGCCCGGCCGTTCCACCCCCACTAATCTGCCGGGCATGCCGCACTCCGAGATCGTCGCCGTCACCGGACATTTGATGGACACCGGTGCGTTGGCCCGGATCCTGGACGACGTCCTCGAGTACGGCGGCGACTATCGCATCGACTCCCTGGACCTCGGACGGCAGCACAAGGACACCTCGACTGCCCACATCGCGGTCAGCAGTGATGACGAGGAACTGCTAGCTCGCATTCTCATGCGGCTGCAGGTGCATGGTGCCAACCAGCTGGATCCGGGTCTGGCCAAGCTGTGCCCGGCCCCGGCCGACGGGGTGTTTCCCGACGACTTCTATTCGACCACCAACTTGAACACCCAGGTTCGGCTGGCCGATCGTTGGGTCGACGTCGAGCAGCCGGAGATGGACTGCGGGCTGGTCGTCACCGACGGCCGGGTCCGCACGGTCCCGGTCTCCGACGTGGTAATCGGCGAGCAGGTCGTGTGTGGTGCCTCGGGGGTGCGGGTGATCATGCCGCCGACCAAGGCCAAGAGCGCTGACGATTTCGGCTTCATGTCCTCTGCGGTCTCCAGTGAGAAACCGCAGGCCCTGCTGGTGCGCCAGATCGCCGAACAGATGCGTGAGGTCAAGGCGGCGGGCAAGCTGATCCTCTGGGTCGGCGGTCCGGCAATCGTGCATACCGGCGCGGCTCCGGCGATGGTGAACTTGGTCGAGGCGGGCTTTGTGGATGTGCTCTTTGCCGGAAACGCCTTGGCCACCCACGACATCGAGTCGGCGATCTTCGGTACCTCCCTGGGCGTGGACCTCAGCAAGGGCTCCGGCGTACCGCATGGACACGAGCACCATATCCGGGCGATCAACACGATCCGCCGGGCCGGTTCGATCGCCGCGGCGGTAGAGCAAGGGATCCTGACCGGCGGTGTGATGCACGCAATGGTCAAGGCGGACAACGCATTTGTGCTTGTTGGTTCGGTCCGTGACGACGGTCCGCTACCGGATGTCTACACAGATGTGATCGAAGGTCAGCGGGCAATGCGGGCTCAGCTGCCCAATGTCGGCTTCGCCATCATGGTGGCGACGATGCTGCACTCGATCGCGACCGGGAACCTGCTTCCTGCTTCGATCCCCTTGGTCAGCGTCGACATCAATCCGGCCACAGTCACCAAGCTGGCCGACCGTGGCAGCGCCCAAGCGTTGGGCATCGTGACCGACACCGGTCTGTTCCTCGAACAACTCAGCCGCGAACTCGTGGGCAGACCGAGCCGTCGAGACTAGGCGGCGCCGCCCGATAGAACTGAATCAGACAGCGTTGATCGTCTTGCGCATCTGCGCCTCGGTCTGGTCGCCCAACTTCTCGAGTGCGCCCTTCAGGAACGGCTCGGCCAGTCGCGCCAGGCCATGGAAGTCGAAATGCGCGTGGTAGCTGATCTCGGTCTTACCGTCCGCCGCACGGAAATGCAGGTCGTCGGTAGACGTGGCCGTCTTGTTCTTCCCGACAAAGGTCAGTCGATCGGGCTCGGAGCGAACCAGTTCGTAGTCCAGCTCGGTTGTCCGACCTCGGAACTTCGACACGTTCTTCCAGTGGGTGCCAACCCCGACCGGGGCGGTGCCGATCCGGGTACAGGTCACGGTCCCTGGGTCCCACTGTTCGGCATTGGCGAAGTCCTCGAGGTAACTCACCACTTTGTCCATGGGCTGGCTTACGGTGAAGGTGCGTCGCACATCGGTCATTCGTGAAGTCTCCCTGAACGGCCATGACCGTGAGCGCCTGGGGCTCAGCCCAGCTTGTTGCGGGCAAGATCAGCCGCGCCGATCATTCCGGCATCAGCCCCGAGGCTGGCCTCGACGATGTCCGGCGCAGGTCGGTATCCGCGCCCAGGTAGGGCGACGGCGAACCGCTCGCGGGCCGGTCCGAGCAGCAATTCGCCGAGGGCGCCCACCCCGCCCCCGACGACGATCACGCTGGGATCCACGATCATCGCGATCGTCACAATGCCCTCGCCGAGCCAGGCTCCGACCTCACGCACCAGCTCGATGGCCGCGAGGTCTCCGGCCAGGGCGGCTGCAGCAACGTCGGCCCCGGTCAGCTGCGAACCGTCTCCGTTCACTGCGGCCAAGAGCGCGCTCGCTGCGGCTGGGGCGACCTCGATCAGCTCCTGGCCGGCCCGGGCCAGGGCCCGTCCACTTGCGTACTGCTCCCAGCACCCACGATTTCCGCACACGCAGCGGCGGCCATCCGGAACGACGCGGGTGTGCCCCCACTCTCCGGCCACGCCGAAAGCGCCGCGCTGCAACCGACCGCCTGAGATCACGCCACCGCCGATTCCGGTGCCGAGCGTGACGCAGGCTACCGTGTCATGTCCGCGCGCAGCTCCGAAGCGGTACTCCGCCCAAGCGGCCGCGTTCGCGTCGTTGTCCACCCAAACCGGCAGGGACATCCGTTCAGTGAGGTCGGCTCGTAGCGGGGTGTCGCGCCAGGCCAGGTGCGGACTGAACAGCACGGTCGAGCGATCGGTGCTCACCCATCCGGCGGCGCCGATGCCAACCCCGACGACGTTCCCATGCGCTCCGGTGTTGGCCCGGTCGCAAAGCTCGTCGACCACGGAGACGATGGCGTTCTCGACGGCTTCGATCGCGTGGCCGGGGGTCTCACGACGCACGCAGTCCAAGACCCCCCCTGAGTCGTCGACGAGTCCACCGGCGATCTTGGTGCCGCCGATGTCGATCCCGAGCGTCAGTGTCCGGTCACTCACCGGACATCGATGTTCTGCACTGGCCGGACGGGAGGGTCCGAATCGGCTCCAGGTTCCGCGGTATCTCCGGGCACGGGGTGGGACGGGGCAGGTGGGTGGGATGGGGCGCGTGGGAGGGATGGGGCGGGTGGGTGGGACTGATCAGTCAGCACGCCGAGGAACGCCGTCCACGCGTCGCCGAGCCGACCCAGCGCGTCCGAACGGTCTCCGCGCAGAGCCGAGATGATCTGGCACACCGGGCAGACCCGACACGCGGCCGAGCCGGTGGCCAGATGCTCCTCGGACGTACCGAGCCGGGTGGACGCCCAGTCGCCGAGCGCCTCGACCAGCCGACGGGCCTCCTCGGCCGGGCCACCTACCGGTTCGCCCGCAGCGGCGCTCATGCGTCTGTCCCGGCCGGCTGTGCGCATCGCATCGCTGCGCCGGTCGCCCCGGTGGTGTTGGCGCGGAACAGATCCTCGGGCCACCGGTCGGGATCAGGCTCGAACCGTACGGTCAGGATGCCTTCGGCCAGTGCCGCACCAACGACCCGGCACCGGGACAGCAGGCCGGGCAGGGTCACGAGTCGTCGGTGGCCCTCGACGCTGACGGCGAGTTCGTCGCCCACTCGGTTCAGTGTTAGGTCAGCCGATCGCGCATGGGGAATCGACAGCCTGAGCAGGTAGTTCCTGCCGTCGGCAACGACCTGCATCAGCGCAGCCGGTTCTGGACCGGCCAGCGGATCGACATCCTCGGGACTGCTGCCGTAGAGCTGATCGGCGACCTCTTCCAGAATGGCACCCACCGGCTCGTCACCACGGTGGTCCACGAAGCGGATTGGCAGTTCGGGGAAACTGGCAACCACATCGCTGAGTACCCGTCGTTGCGAGGTTGCCCAGGCAGCCAGCCACGTCGGAACACCAGGGATGTCCAGCTCACGATCGTCGACCATCCGGTTCACGATGATCCCGTCGACGGCGTACCCGAACAGCGCCAGCGCAGTCGCCGCGCGGCGAGCTTCGGCCAGGGCCATCGCCTCCGGAGTCAGCACCAGCCGGATCCGGGTGATCGCCGGATCGGTCAGGACCTGCCGAACTGCTACCAGGCTCTCGTGCAGTCGGTGGACCGCCAACGCCAACGACTCCCGCCCGCGAGCCTTGGTTCCAGACTTGATTCCAGACGAGGCGGACGGCCGGTCTCGACCGAGCAGACCCAGCGAGCGCAACATCCGTTGGTGGGTCGGGTAGAGCCGTTCCAGGTAGCGGTCGAGAACCTCGGGCAGGGCCAGCAGCCGCAGAGTCTGGCCGGAGGGTGCGCAGTCGACGACGACAGCGTCGTACAGGCCGGCCGCCACCTCCTCTCCCAGCGCCATCAGGATCATCAACTCATCGAGTCCCGGCAGCACGGCGAGTTCATCGGCCACGATCGGGTCGAGCCCGCCCGTCGACATCGCCGAACTCAGCTGGTCGGTGATGCTCGGCCAGACACCGCCACCGGACCAGTGCCGCTGGATCCGGGCGAGCCCGTCGACCTGGCAGGCCATCAGCCCGGGCGCGGCCTCGGTCGGTCGGTCAGTGACGACGCGGCCGCCGAGAGCGTCGGCCAGCGAATGTGCCGGATCTACGGACATGACGAGCGTCTTGTGGCCGCGTCCGGCCAGTCGCAGTGCCGTCGCCGCGGCGGCCGTCGTCTTGCCGACGCCACCCTTGCCGGTGAACAGGAGGATTCGCACGCTGCTGATCAGCTCTCTACGCGCTTCTTGAGCTCCTTGAGGGCGGTGTCCATGATGACCTTCTCGGCCTTTCGTTTGAACAGCCCCAGCATGGGGATCGCGAGATCCACGGTCAGCGAGTACGTGACGTGCGTCTGATCACCGGATTCGTGCAGCTCGTACGAGCCGACCTGTGACTTCTGCATCTGACCCTTCACCAAATGCCAGTGGACCGCAGTGTCGTCGGTCCACTCGTAGGCCAGAACGTAGTCGTCCTTCACGACACCCGCGTCGAGGATGAAATGGACCTGCTTGGCCCACCCGTCCTCGTCCTGCTCGATCACCTCGGCGCTCTTCACCGCGCCGGTCCACTCGGGGTAGGCCGCGAAGTCACCGATCACCGCCATGATGTCCGCGGCGGGCGCGGCGATGTCGATGGATTGCTGCGACTGCTCGGCCATGCCGGAATCGTAGGTGATGCCTCTCATCTGCTCCGCCGCACGGCTTTACAGGTCGAGTACGTACGGCGTTTTGGTACGGGCGAAGTGCCCGACGTTGATGCACTCGGTACGTCCGATCCGGGACCGTGCCACCAGTGGCTGATGGACGTGCCCGAAGAACATCAGAGCCGGCTGGTGCTCGAGGATCGCGTCGCGCAGGGCGACGCTACCGCGTTCGAGCCGCCGAGCCAGGACGTCGTAGGTCAGTTCCGGAACGGCCGGGGGGATGTGGGCGCACAACACGTCCACCGCTCCGAGGGCTGCCACCTTGGCTGCGTAGTCGGACTCAGGGAGCTCGTACGGCGTCCGCATCGGCGTCTGCAACCCGCCGCCGACGAAGCCAAACCGCAGGCCACCGATCTCGGCGACCGCACCGTCGAGGATCGCAACCCCAGCATGGGCGTGCCTGGGCCAGCGATCCGGGATGTCGACATTGCCGTAGGTCGCGTACGTCGGCGTGGGCATGGCGGCGAACAGTTCGGCGTACTGCCCATCGATCGCCTCGTCCATGGCCGTCCGAGCGTCCGGCAGCCCGCCCCACAGCGCGCGGGACCAGTCGCGGGCCTCGTCGAAGCGGCGAGCGGTCCGCAGTTCGACCAACCGGGCCACCGCGTCCGGACCGAACAGAGATCCGAAGACGCCGCCGTCGTAATCGAAGTAGTCGATGAAGCAGAGAAGATCGCCGAGACAGATCAGCGCGTCGGCCCCATCACCGGCCCGGCGCAGCGGCTCCGCGGCGCCGTGTACATCGCTGACCAGGTGCAGCCTCATCGCCCCGTGACCTCCCTTCGTCCGGAGAAAGTGCGTCTGCAGCTCATCGGAGGCCCGCCTCGAGTTCGTCCTTGAGAGCCCAGAGGTTGCGCTTGCTTGCCTTGGCCCAGCGTGCGGATTCGGCCACCGCTG
>JACCUF010000355.1 GCA_013811975.1 Geodermatophilaceae bacterium
GGGTCGCTCACCGGTACCGGGAGTTCGAAGGCGTCGAGTGGGTGCGCGGAGGTCGCAGCGCCAGTTCTCTCGACGACCTCCGATAACGCCTGCCAATGGTCGCGATGCCGATGGGTGGTGACGATTCGCCGCAGGGAGATGCCACTGGTTAGTTCGAGGATCCGATCGGCCTCGTTCGCCGCGTCGATCAGCAGTCCGTCTCCGGTGGCGGTGCATTCAAGCAGGTAGGTGTTGTTGTCCATGGGCCCGACCGAGAGCTTGCTGATTCGCAGCCCGTCGAGTTCCCGGATGCCGGCCGGGCCTCCGGTGCTGACCGCACCGGTGTAGGTGGGACGGTCCGGGCTCGTCATTGAGTCCGAACCCATCAGGCGTACAGCTCGTCTAGCTGCGCGCGATGGTTGTCTTCCACCACTTTCCGCTTCACTTTCAGCGAGGGGGTCATCTCGCCGGACTCCACGCTCAGATCGTGGTCCAGGATGACGAACCTCTTCACCGTCTCCCAGCGGTTGAGCTTCGAGTTCAAGTCGGAGACGTACCCGTCGATCATCTTCTTCGCCTGCTCCGAGGCGACGATCTCTTCGTACGCGGCATTTTCGAGGCCGCTCTGCGACTTGGCCCAGCCGGCGATCGCCTCGGGGTCGAGGGTCACCAGGGCGGAGACGAAGTTGCGCTGGTTGCCATGCACCAGGACCTGGCCGACGTACGGGCAGAGCGCTTTGAACTGGGACTCGATCTGGGACGGCGCGACGTACTTGCCGCCGGAGGTCTTGAACAGGTCCTTCTTGCGGTCGGTGATCTTCGTGAAGCCCTCGGAGTCCATCTCGGCGATGTCCCCGGTGTGCAGCCACCCTTCGGGGTCCAGCGTCTCAGCCGTCGCCTCGTCCAGGTTGTGGTAGCCGTCCATGACCCCAGGGCCCTTGATCAGGAGTTCGCCGTCCTTGGCAATCCGGAACTCGGTGCCCTCGAAGGGGATACCGATCGTCCCGAACTTGTTGCGGGTCGGCCGGTTGACCGACGAACCGGCCGATGTCTCGGTCAGCCCGTACCCCTCGAGGATCAGGATGCCGGCCGCGTCGAACCATCGGGCGATCTCGCCGTTCAGCGCTGCCGCGCCGGAGATGAAGAAGCGGACCCGGCCGCCGAATCGCTCCTGGATCTTGGAGAACACCAGCTTGTTCGCCAGCCCGTACTGCACCTTGAGCGGCAGTGGGATCGAACGGCCGTCGAACTCGCGGGCCTTGACGTCCAACCCGACCTTGAAAGCCCAGTCGAAGATCTTCTTTTTCAGACCACCTTCGTCAGCGGTCATCGTCGTTATCCGGTTGTACGCCTTCTCGAAGATCCTCGGGGCGGCGCCCATGAAGGTCGGCTTCACGATGGCCAGATTCTCGATGATCTTGTCGATCCGCCCATCCACCGCGGTTTCAAAACCCACCGCGAACTGGGTGCTGAGCAACACCTTGCCGAACGAATGCGCCAACGGGAGCCAGAGGTACTGCAGGTCATCGACCGAGAGCAACCCCGGCTCGGACGCCACGGCCGCACCCTCGTAGGTCCAACTGGAGTGCCGCAGACGCACTCCTTTGGGGCGGCCGGTGGTCCCCGAGGTATAGATCAGGGTGGCCAGTGACTCCGGTTCGATCGCAGCCACGCGGTCATCGATCACCGAGGGCGAGGAGGAGAGCAGTTCGCGGCCACGTGCGGCCACGTCGTCGAGTGACAGCACCCATTCCCCGTCGGTCTTGCCGTCGAAGGTCACCACGGCGGAGACCAGGGGGATCTCGGATCGGACTTCGGTCAACTTGGCGATCTGGCTGTCGTCCTCCGCGAAGACGACGCGCGACTCCGAGTCGGCGAGGATGAAGGCAACGTCGGAGGACATCGAACTGGGGTAGACGGTCGTGGTGGCTGCGCCCGCGCACATGATTGCCAGATCCGCGACTATCCACTCGTACCGGGTCCCGGAGGCGATGGCGACTCGCTGGCCGGCCTCCACCCCGAGAGCAACCAGGCCGGCTGCGACCTCGCGGACGCGATCCCCTGTCTGGGCCCACGTCACCGCCGTCCAGCCCTCACCATCCGGGAAGCGGTACGCGGGACGGCTAGGCGTTTGCTGCACCCGTTCGAGGAAGAGCCGAGCCACATTGGGCGCACGGTTCGCGATCGTTGCTGCTGGTTGGGCGTCCACCGTGTTCGTCACATCTCCTCTTGGGTCGTACTCGAGTCTGCCCACTCGGCGGCCTGCGGCCCTACGGGTGAGTTGCCCTCACTCGGCCAACGAGTACCTCGAACGGTAGTCAGTCACCCGGGCAGTGGGTAGTTGTCCGGGGGACAGGAGTTGTCAGACCACTTCGCTACGGTTCCCGACCGTGGGTGTCATCGGCTCGACCGCGAGTGAGATATCCGAGTCGGTGCGCTCCGGTCGGTGGTCAGCCGAGGCAGTTGTCCAGGCCCACCTGGACTTCATCGGCTCCGAGGACGGGCGCTGGAGTGCCTTCCGGCGGGTCCGCTGTGACGCCGCCGTGGCCGAGGCGCGGGCCCTGGACGCCGGGCCGGGGCTGCCGGACCTGCCGCTGGCCGGGGTGCCCATCGCGGTCAAGGACAATGTGGCGGTCACCGGTGAGATCGCCACGTTCGGCACGGCCGCGGTCTCGTCGTGGAGCCCGGCGAAGACCGATCACCCCGTCGTGGCTCGGTTGCGTGCAGCCGGGGCGGTCGTCGTTGGGCTCACCAGGGTTCCGGAGTTGTGCCTGTTCGCGTTCACCGACGGGCCTGACGCGGTCACCCGCAATCCATGGGATCCAGCGCGTACGCCGGGCGGTTCATCCGGCGGCAGCGCGGCCGCGGTTGCAGCCGGGATGGTGCCGATCGCCCATGGCGCGGACGGGCTGGGCTCGCTGCGGATCCCGGCCGCCAGTTGTGGCCTGGTCACACTCAAACCCGGACGGGGCATCGTGCCGGCCGGGCTGGGAGTCGGAGACTGGTACGGAATGGCCGAGAACGGCATCCTGACCACCACCGTGCAGGACCTGGCACTCGGCCACGCCGTACTGGCTGGGACACCCGTCCCCGCCCTGTCCCATGGCCGGGGTGAGACGCTGCGGATCGGCACGTCGATCCGAAGTCCCCTCATCGGGGTGAGGGCGGATGTCGACTGCCGCTCCGGGGTCGACCGGGCCGCGGCCGCACTTGCCGTGCTCGGCCACCGGGTTGCACCCGTACGTGTGCCCTATCCGAGCTCCGCCGCATTGGCCGTCGTCCTTCGCTGGTACGCCGTGGCGGCCGCCGACGCGCAAGCCCTCGGAGCCGACCTGAACCGGCTGCAACCCAGGACGCGGCGGCACGCTCAGCTCGGCCGGCTGGCGATCAGGCTGGGCCTGGTCAGGCCGGGCCCGGTCAGAGCCTTCGAACGTCGGCTACGCGAATTCTTCGAGGCTGTGGACGTCCTGATCACCCCGGTCCTGACCGGGCCGCCGCTGGCCGCTCAGGAGTGGCATCGGCGCGGGTGGCTGACAAATGTGTTGGCCTGCTCCCGATTCGCTCCCTATCCGGCTGTCTGGAACCTGGCCGGCTACCCGGCGATGAGCGTTCCGGCGGGAACACGTCAGGACGGCCTTCCGTTGGCGATACAGGTGGTCGGGGCGCCTGGAAGCGAGGCACGATTGCTGGCAGTCGCGGCCGCCCTTCAGAGGGAGCTTCCCTGGCCGCGACACGCGCACCTCCGGCCGTGAAACGCGGACACAGCTAGTCGAACACGCGTTCGATATGCTCGCGGAGCCGGAAAGCTCAGACCGAGGCAGGCCGAAACACCCAAGGTGACCAGTCACGAGACCGGGAGGACGAAGCCGCGCATGGACAGACTGGTCGTACGCGGTGCTCGTGAGCACAACCTCAAGGATGTGCACCTGGATCTGCCGCGCGAGGCGCTGATCGTGTTCACCGGTCTATCCGGATCCGGCAAGTCCAGCCTCGCATTCGACACGATCTTCGCTGAAGGGCAACGGCGCTACGTCGAGTCGCTGTCGGCCTACGCGCGCCAGTTCCTGGGCCAGTTGGACAAGCCCGACGTCGATTTCATCGAGGGACTGTCCCCAGCGGTGTCCATCGATCAGAAATCGACCAACCGCAACCCCCGCTCGACGGTGGGCACCATCACCGAGGTCTATGACTACCTGCGGCTGCTCTACGCCCGGGCCGGCCAGCCGCACTGCCCGATCTGTGGCCGGGTGATCGCCAAACAGACTCCCCAGCAGATCGTCGACCAGGTCCTCGCGCTGGAGGCGGGTACCCGCTTTCAGGTGCTCGGCCCGGTCGTCCGAGAGCGCAAGGGCGAGTACGTCGATCTGTTCTCCTCCCTGCAGGGTCAAGGGTTCGCTCGGGCGCGGATCGACGGGGTCGTGTATTCGCTGACCGATCCGCCCAAGCTGAAGAAGCAGGAGAAGCACTCGATCGAGGTCGTCATCGACCGGCTCACGGTCAAGGCGAGTTCCAAACAGCGCCTGACCGATTCGGTCGAGACCGCGTTGCGCCTGGCGGGCGGTCTGGTCGTCCTCGACTTCGTGGACCTTCCCGAGGACGATCTGCACCGGGAGCGCACCTTCTCCGAACACCTGGCCTGTC
>JACCUF010000357.1 GCA_013811975.1 Geodermatophilaceae bacterium
ACAAGACCCCGAAGGCGGTGGAGTTCCGGGAGGAGATTCCGAGAACGTCGACTGGCAAGGTGCAGAAGTTCAAGCTACGCCAGGAATTCTGGACAGAAGGCCAGCGGCAAGTCCACTAGCCGACTGAGCGGCCAGCCGGGTCCACGACCAAGAAGAGTCGAGATTCACCGGGGGCCTGGAGAAGTAAAGCGTCGGGCAGCCACGGGGGGAGCTGCCCGACGCATCCCGAACTGTAGCACCGGGGATCGCCCGGTGCTACGACAACACGGCACCGGCGTGTTGCCTCGCGAAGCGAGGCTTCACAGTCAGTTCACGCCTGCCGGTGTGTGGTGATCCTGCAATCCCCAAGAACTCGGGGTGCCCGGTTCAGCGCACAGCCACCTACGCCCACCGCCAATCAGCAGGAGAAGCTCGATGAGCACCCCAGCTCCCATCCCACCAGCCCAGGATGCTGGGGAGATCGAGCGCGTCCTGTTCGAGATCAAGCAGGTCATCGTCGGCCAGGACCGGATGATCGAGCGGATGGTCGTCGGCCTGCTCGCCAAGGGCCACCTGCTCATCGAGGGGGTGCCCGGTATCGCCAAGACATTGGCGGTGGTGACCCTGGCCTCGACGGTCGGCGCGAGCTTCGCCAGGCTGCAGTTCACTCCGGACCTCGTCCCGGCAGATATCGTCGGAACCCGTGTCTACCGGCAGGGCAAGGACTCCTTCGACACCGAACTCGGACCGATCTTCGCGAACTTCGTCCTGACCGATGAGATCAACCGGGCACCGGCCAAGGTGCAGTCGGCATTGCTGGAGGTCATGGCCGAGCAGCAGGTCTCGATCGGTGGCAAGACATACCCGATGCCCCGTCCATTCCTGGTCATGGCCACCCAGAACCCGATCGAGTCCGAGGGCGTCTACCCGCTTCCGGAGGCTCAGCGCGACCGCTTCCTGATGAAGATTCTCGTGGACTATCCGACCCCGGCCGAGGAACGCGAGATCGTCTACCGGATGGGCGTCTCCCCGCCGAGCGCGACCAAAGTTATCGAGGCCGCTGACCTGGTACGACTGCAGGACACGGCCAGCAAGGTCTTCGTCCACCATGCTCTGGTCGATTACGTCGTCCGCGTGGTTGTCGCCACCCGGCACCCGAAAGAGCACGGACTGCCCGACGTTGCCGGGTGGGTGTCCTACGGCGCCAGTCCACGGGCCTCGTTGGGTCTGATCGCAGCGGCCCGGGCACTCGCCCTCGTCCGTGGCCGGGACTACGTGCTGCCCCAGGACGTCCTGGACGTGGCCGCAGACGTGCTGCGACACCGGCTGGTCCTGTCCTACGACGCGCTGGCCGACGGCGTACCGATCGAGCACATCGTCAAGCGGATCCTGCAGAGCGTGCCGCTTCCACAGGTGACGCCTCGCCAACGGGCGGGCGGATTCGGTCCAGCCGCACCCGGCGGCCCGCGAGTACCTGCCCAGTTCAGCGGTCACCAGGGCCAACCGGCCGGTCCCGGCGGCCACCAGGGTGCACCGGCCGCAGCCCAGGGCATCCGGCCCGCGTGAGCCTGCCGGCGCCGCCGCGGCTGGCCGACGAATCGGCCGAGTTCATCCTGCGGCGTCTCGAACTCACGGTGCGACGCAAGCTCGACGGACTGCTACAGGGAAACCATCTCGGGCTGCTGCCCGGCCCCGGAAGTGAAGCGGGCGAATCGCGGATCTACCACCCCGGGGATGACGTACGACGGATGGACTGGCCGGTCACCGCTCGTACGAGCGTGCCGCACATCCGCCAGACGATCGTGGACCGTGAGCTGGAGACCTGGGTCGTTGTCGATCTCTCAGCGAGCCTGGACTTCGGGACCGCGCGATGTGAGAAGCGCGATCTTGCCATCGCCGGTCTCGCGGCGATCAGTTACCTGACGATGCACGGCGGCAACCGGCTCGGTGCGATCATCACGACTGGCACGCAGGTCATCCGGATCCCGGCCCGACCCGGACGTGCGGCGGGCAATCGGCTGCTGCGGATCGCCGCGACGACCGAGCGCGCCGAATCGGGCCGGCGTGGTGACCTCGGCGCAGCTCTGGAGATGTTGCGCCGGCCGCCGCGCCGACGCGGGCTGGTCGTGGTGATCTCCGACTTTCTCGGCGATAGCTCCTGGCAGCGACCGCTGCGCGGACTGGGCGCCCGCCACGATGTCCTCGCCATCGAGGTCGTGGACCCCCGGGAACTGGAACTGCCCGACGTCGGCCTCGTCACCATGGTCGACCCGGAGACCGGTCAGACCATCGAGGTGCCCACCCAGCGCAAGGACGTACGCGAACGGTTCGCTCAGGCTGCGGGAGAACAGCGAGCTGAGATCACCGCGGCGTTGCGGCGCGCGGGAGCCGGGCACCTGACCCTGCGTACAGATCGGGAGTGGCTGCTCGACATCGTCCGGTACGTCGCGAACCGTCGGCACACAGCATCCGGAGGCGCGTCCCGGTGAGCGAGTTGTTATGACTTTTCAGGCGCCCGTGTGGCTCTGGTTGTTGATCGCCAGTCTCGCCCTCGTCGGCCTCTACGTCGCAATCCAGTTCCGGCGCAAGAAGTTCGCGGCTCGATTCACGAATGTCGAGCTGCTCGGCCGGCTGATCCCCAAGCGGCCGGGCTGGCGTCGGCATATCGCTTTCGGACTTCTGGTCCTGGCCCTCGCGACGCTGACTCTGGCCTTGGCCAAGCCCAGTGCCGAGGTCCGGGTCCCGAGGGAACGCGCGACCGTGATCATGGCCGTGGACGTGTCGCTGTCCATGGAGGCCGATGACATCTCGCCCAGCCGGTTCGAGGCAATGAAGGTCGCGGCCAAGGACTTCGTGGACATTCTGCCGGAGCGGATCAATCTGGGATTGGTGTCCTTCGCAGGGACGGCCACACCGGTGGTGACCCCGAGCATCGACCGAAGCACGGTCAAGACCGCTATCGACAACCTCGAACTCGACGAAGCGACCGCGATCGGGGAGGCCATCTTCGCCTCCCTGACCGTGCTCGACAACTTTCAGGCCACCCTGGAGTCAACGGGCAACGAGGCGCCGCCGTCGCGGATCGTGTTGTTGTCCGACGGTTACAACACCGTGGGACGGGAGAACAGCCAGGCGATCGACGCGGCCAAGGATGCCGGGGTCCCGGTTTCCACGATCGCCTTCGGGACCGACTACGGCACCGTCGAGATCGAAGGCGAGCAACAGCCCGTTCCGGTGGACAGCGAGTCACTGCGGCAGATCGCCGAGGAGACCGGCGGTACTTTTAAGGAGGCGGCCAGCGCCGCGGAGTTGACCGAGGTGTACGAGGACCTGGGCTCTCAGATCGGCTATGTGACCGAGCCGCAGGAAGTGACCCCGTGGTTCGTGGGCGGGGGCTTGGCGCTGGCGTTCCTCGGTGCCGTGCTGTCGCTGCTCTGGACCAACCGCCTGCTCTAGCCCGGGCCGAATTTCCCTCGTCCTTGCAATAACGGCGCCATTGGCGCCAGAATGGCGCCATGCCAAGCGTGCAGATCAAGGACGTCCCGGCTGAGACCCACGCGGTCCTCCGGCGAAGAGCCGCGCAGGCCAACCAGTCACTTCAGGAATACCTACGCAGCAGGCTGATCGAAGAGGCGGGTAGGCCAACTATCGACGAAGTCCTGGCCCGCGCGGGCGCGCGGGCAGGTGGATCGATCGGGTTCACCGCCGCTGCTCGATCAGTGCAGGAGGATCGTGCTGGTCGTTGACGCCAGCATCCTGGTCACGGCGTTGGCCGACGACGGCGACGACGGGGAGGCAGCAAGGGCTCGGCTGGCCGGCCAGCCGCTGAGCGCCCCGGAACTGATCGACCTCGAGATCGCCTCAGTCCTGCGCCGAGAGGTTCATGCCGGACGGATGCCGAAGCGCCGCGCTGAACTGGCGCTGGCAGATCTGTCCGACCTCTCCATGCAACGGGTCTCCCATCGCTGGCTGCTCGCCCGCTGTTGGGAGCTGCGGGACAACATGACGCCCTACGAGGCCTCCTACGTTGCCCTTGCCGAGGCGCTGGACGTCGCCTTGCTCACCGCAGACCAGCGACTGGCTCGCGCCTCGGGGAGCCGGTGCTTGTTCGAAGTCTTGACATCGGAGTCCTGAATCGAGGATCGGCCAACGATATCCTGCATCACATTCACGTACGTACCGACGGCAAAGGAGTCGCGTGGGACGCAGTGTTCTGGTCACGGGTGGGAACCGGGGCATCGGCCTGTCCATCGCCGAAGCATTCGCGGCGCAGGGTGACTCGGTTGCGGTGACCCATCGCAGCAGCGCTGCGCCGGAGGGTCTGTTCGGTGTGCACTGCGACGTCACCGACCCGGAGTCGCTCGATGCCGCGTTCAAGGCGATCGAGGAGGAACAGGGGGCCGTCGAGGTGCTGGTCTCGAACGCGGGCATCACCGACGACACCCTCCTGCTGCGAATGAAGGACGAGTCGTTCACCTCGGTCGTCGACGCGAACTTGACTGGCGGCTTCCGCGTTGCCAAGCGGGCAGCGGGCAAGATGCTGCGCGCGAAATGGGGGAGGATGATCTTCATCTCCTCGGTGGTCGGACTCAGTGGTTCGGCCGGACAGGTCAACTACGCTGCGGCCAAGGCGGGGCTCATCGGGATGTCACGGTCCATCGCCCGGGAACTCGGCTCGCGCAATATCACCGCGAACGTGGTCGCACCCGGATTCGTCGACACTGACATGACCCGCAATCTGCCGGAGGCCCGGCGCACCGAGATACTCGGCCAGGTGCCACTGGGCAGGTATGCCAATACTGAGGAGATTGCCGGTGTCGTGACCTTCTTGGCCAGCGACACGGCGGCCTACATCACCGGAGCTGTGATCCCGGTGGACGGCGGATTGGGAATGGGGCACTGATGGGGTTACTCGAAGGCAAGCGCCTGCTGATTGCCGGGGTTCTCACCGAGGCCTCGATCGCTTACTCGGCGGCGAAAGTCGCACAGGAGGAAGGCGCACAACTGGTGCTGTCCAATTTCGGGCGAGCGCTCAAACTCACCGAGCGGATCGCCAAGCGGCTACCCGAGCCTGCACCGGTCATCGAACTCGACGTCAGCAACGACGAGCACCTGGCCAGCCTGGCCGATCGCGTCGGTGAGCACCTGGACGGTCTCGACGGGGTCCTGCACTCGATCGGGTTCGCCCCGCAGAACGCGCTCGGGGATGCATTCACCGAGACACC
>JACCUF010000385.1 GCA_013811975.1 Geodermatophilaceae bacterium
GATCGCCGACGTCATCGCTGTGAACAAGGCCGACGGCCCGCACGCCGACGACGCGCGCCGGGCCGCGCGCGAACTTGCCGGAGCGATCCGCATGCTGCGTGGGCACGGAACCGCTTGGCAGGTACCGGTCCTCACCTGTTCGGCCACGGAGGGCACCGGGCTCGACGCAGTCTGGGCGAAGGTGATGTTCCATCAGGAGCAGCTGGCCGCCGACGGAGAGTTGGAGCGGCGGCGTCAGCGCCAGCAGGTGAGCTGGACCTGGCGAATGGTCCGGGACACGCTCGAGCACGACCTGCGGGAGCACCCGGCCGTACGCGACCTGGCACCGGAGATGGAACGTGCCGTACAAGCAGGGGAACTCACCCCGTCACTCGCGGCCAAGCAGATCCTGGACACCTTCCGCGACCGCTGAAACGCGTTACCGTCCCACTAGTCTGCAAGGACTCGCTTTGCGTCTCGATTAAGGAGCATCTAGTGGCCTCCCGTCTGAATCCGTACATCAGCTTCGCCGGCAACGCGCGACAGGCCATGGAGTTCTACGAGGCCGTCCTCGGCGGCAGGCTGACGCTGAACACCTTCGGCGAATTCGGCGCACCGGACGCACCGGGGGCCGATCAGATCATGCACGGCCAACTCGAGACCGATACGGGGTACACGCTGATGGGCGCTGACACCCCCCCGGGGATGGAACACAACCCCGGAGACAATATCGCCGTGAGCCTGAGCGGAGACGACGTTGAGCAGCTGCGCGGCTACTGGGCGAAGTTGTCCGACGGAGGCTCGGTGTCTGTCCCGCTGGAGAAGCAGATGTGGGGCGATGAGTTCGGGATGTGCACCGACCAGTTCGGCATCGGTTGGATGGTCAACATCGCTCAGCCCGCTGCCTGATCCGTCGTTGCGGGGGTTCGGTCGCGCACGCACACGCCAAGGAGTGCTGTGACGTTCGCCTCCGCGGCGGGTTCGCCGATCATCGATCGTGGTGCTCTGGTTGAGTGCGTACGAGTTGACTTCGGCATATCGCTGAGCTCGATCTCTCAGGTCGTCGGCGGGCAGGATTGCGACGCTGTCGTCTTGCACGCGGTGACCGCCGATGGCGCAGGCATGGCGGTCAAGGTCAGCCGCAGCCCGGACGTCAGTGGGCTGCTTGCTTCGGCTTACCTGGCCGGGTGCCTCTCGTCCGGCATCCCTGCGCCGTTACGAACTCGCTCCGGGCAGTCGTACAGCGTCGTCGGTGGTCGCAGGTTGTCGCTGAGCCCATGGATCTCGGGGCGGGCAGCGTACGAGACGGGGATGGATGCCCAGCAGTGGCGGTGCTTCGGCGCGTTGCTGGGCGAGGTGCACGCCGCGCAGATGCCGCGCACGGTGGCCCGCCAACTGCCAACCGAGGACTTCCGCACCCCTGATGCGGCGATCGTGCGAGTCCTCGACGAGCGGATCCACGCGCAGCAAGCGCTCGGTAACCGTGCTGGATCGGATGACGCGCTGACCGACGCTCTGATCCGCGAATGGTGCGCCGCGGGCGATTCGCTAACGGCGATCCTCGCGCATATCGAGGACCTCGGCGACGAGCTACGTTTCGCTGCTGCGACTTTCGTGCTCTGTCACGGCGACGCCCACATCGGGAACGTCCAGCTCGGCGACGACGGTGCAGTCTGGCTGCTCGACTGGGACGAGATCGTCAGTGCACCTCGGGAGCGGGATCTGATGTTCGTGATCGGCGGCGTGCTTGCCAACGCACCGGTCAGCCCGCAACAACAGGCCTGGTTCTTCGAGGGCTACGGTCCCGCGGACATCGATCCAGTTCTCTTGGCCTACCACCGGTGTTCATGGGCTTTGCAGGACGTCGCTGACTACGCAGCCCGCATCCTCGACCAGCCGGCAACGTCCACGCACGGGGGCCGCGAGGCGCTCACCATGTTCTGCGACCTACTTTCCCCGACCGGCATCGTCACGCGTGCGGGCGAGTCCCTGCAACAGATCGGCCGACATCTCAGCGGGCCCGGTTCGCGATGCGGTACGCGGCGGTGATCGCCACGAACAGGATCACCGAGACGGTGACCGGAGGCGACGTGGGGCAAGTCCTCAGGTGGGAAGGAGACCGCGGCGTTCCAGGAGTGGCTCGATCCGCGGCGGCCTGCCGCGGAATGCCGCGAAGGCGTCCATCGGGTCCACGCTCCCACCGCGGGACAGCAACGCGGACCGGAAGGCATCGCCGTTCCTGCGGACAAGCCCCCCGTTTTCGTGGAACCACTCGACGGTGTCGGCGTCGAGGACTTCCGACCAGATGTAGGAGTAGTAGCCCGCGCTGTATCCGCCGCCGAAGATGTGCGAGAAGTACGAGCTCCGGTAGCGCGGCGGGACCGAATCCAGTTGCAGCCCATGTCGACTCAGAGCCGCTGCCTCGAAGTTCTCCACGTCCTCGGGCGCGACCGGGGAATCCGTGGGCGTACGGCGGTGCCACTCCTGGTCGAGCAGCGCCGCAGCGAGGTACGAGGTTGTCGCGTACCCCTCGCCATAGGCCTGCGAGGCCAGCAGGCGGTCGGCGAGTTCTTGCGGCAACGGCTCACCGGTCTCGTGGTGGACGGCATAGTTGGCCAGCACACTCGGCCACCAGGCCCACATCTCGTTGACCTGCGACGGGTATTCCACGAAGTCGCGCGGCACGCTTGTGCCCGAGAACAACGGATAGCCCACGTCGGAGAACAGGCCGTGCAGCGCATGCCCGAACTCGTGGAAGGCGGTCCGTACCTCGTCCATGGTCAGCAGCGTCGGCGCGCCCTCGGCCGGGCGCGGAATGTTGAGGTTGTTGACCACCACCGGCGAGGTGCCGAACAGCGAACTCTGTTCGACGAGGGAGTTCATCCACGCCCCGCCACGCTTGGACTCTCGCGCGTAGAAGTCGCCGAGGAACAGGCCCAGCGCGGCTCCGTCGGCGTCGGTGACCTCGAAGACGCGGACATCGGGGTGGTAGGTAGGCAGGTCGTACCGCTCGGTGAAGCTCAACCCGTACAGCTCACCGGCCGCATGGAAGATCCCATCGATCAGGACCCGTTCCAACTCCAGGTACGGGCGCACGGCGGCGGCGTCGATGTCGAAGCGGGCGCGCTTGACCTGGTCGGCGTAGTAGGCCCAATCCCACGGCTGAAGCGATCCGGTGTTTCCGTCGGCCTCGAAGGCGGCCTGCAATTCGGCCTCCTCCGCCCTGGCGTTGGCCACCGCCGGGCCGACCAGCCCGTCGAGCATGGCAGTGACGGCGTCGAGGGTGCCCGCGGTCTGGTCCTCGACGATGTAGGAGGCGTGGTGGGGGTAACCCAGAAGCCCGGCCCGTTCAGCGCGCAGGCCGACGATCCGGGTCAGCGTCTCCCGGGTGTCGTGCTCGCCGCCGCGCAAACCTCGGGACGTCGCGGCTCGGAAGGCCCGTTCCCGCAGAGCCCGGTTCTCCAACGAGACCAGGATTGGCTGTGCGGTCGGCAGGTTGAGGGGGAACAGGTATCCCGACTCGTGCCCTCGGCTGCGGGCGGCCTCCTGTGCGGAGGCGATCGAGTCCTCGGTCAAGCCGGCCAGCTGCCCTGGGTCCTCGACGTGTACGGCAAGGGAGTTCGTCTCGGCCAGCAGGCGGGTGGAGAAGTCGGTGGATAGGCTGGACAGGTCCTCGTTCAGTTGGCGCAACCGGTCCTGATCGGTTTCGGAGAGCGAGGCTCCGGCCCGTACGAAATCGCTGCGGTAGCGCTCCAGGAGCCGTTCCTGCTCGGGAATCAGATCCAGCTCGTGACGACGGGCGTACAGCTTCTCGATCCGGTCGAAGAGTCCGCCGTGCAGGTGGATCGCGTCGGAGTGGGCCGCGAGTCGCGGGGCCACAGTGGCCTCGATCTCGCGAAGGCCGTCGGTGGAGTGCGAAAGCACCTGGTTCCAATACACGTTGCTGACCCGGTCCAGCAGTCGCCCGGAACGCTCGAGGGCGACGACTGTGTTGTCAAGAGTCGGCGGTCCGGCAACCCCGGCGATGGTCTCGACCTCGGCCAACTGCTCGGCCATGCCCGCTTCGAATGCGGGGAGGTAGTGCTCCTCACGAATCAGGTCGAACGGTGGCAGCGCATACGGAAGCGAACTCGGGCGGGCGAACGGATTGTCGGCGGGGAGCACCCGCCCACCATGCCACGACTGGCGCCGTGGTTCAGTCGCCGACCGAGCGGCACTCGCGGGCCCGGAGCGCCGCTGTGTAGTCATCGGGCGCGGCCGCAGCCTGGGCGGCGTCGGCTATCAGGCCAATCGTGCGCGCAGAGGGAAGCCCGCCCTCGAAGGCGTCCAGAACGTAGGTCCAGGCCAGCACATCCTCGGTCAGGGTGTGCACCCGGACCCGCATCGTCATGTAGAGGTCGGTGTCTGCCCCCTCCCAGGCATCGAGCAGTCGCTGGTCCTCGGCTGAGACGTCGTAGAGCGCGACGAAGACGTCCTGGTCGTCGGCCGGGACGATCGTGGGCAGCGCCCCCTCCCAGCCGAGTTCCTCGCCACCGAAGGTGAGTCGCCAGCCACGGATCCAGCCGGTACCTGCCTCCGGGGAGTGCGGGCAGCGACGAAGCATCTGCGCCGGATCCATGTTGGATCCGTACGCGGCGTAGAGCGGCACCGGCGCAGCGTAGCGACGCGAAGCGCCGGACTGGGAGCGCCGTCGCGGGAAGCAGCGGCGGGTAGGCGAGAATGCAACTCGTGACCAGCATCGTGATCATCGGGGGCGGGCCTGCAGGGTACGAGGCGGCTCTCGTTGCGGCTCAACTCGGCGCTGAGGTCACCGTCGTGGAACGCGACGGGATGGGCGGGGCCTGCGTCCTGGCCGACTGTGTTCCTTCCAAGACCTTCATTGCCTCCAGCGGTGCCCTGACCAGCGTCCGGGACAGCGGCGGGCTCGGCGTACGCGCCGGCGATGTAACGCAGGTCAGCCTGGACCCCGGTACGGTGCACGGCCGGGTGACCACGCTCGCCGCCGCACAGTCGGCCGACATCCGAACCCGACTGGTCCGCGAGGGCGTGACGCTGGTGGCCGGATCGGCCCGGTTGGCCGACACCGCGCCGGGTTTGGCTCGCCACGTCGTCCAAGTGGAGTCATCCGCCGGCGACCAGGAAATCGACAGCGAGATCGTGCTACTGGCAACTGGCTCCGACCCACGAATCCTGGCCGGCGCCGAGCCGGACGGGGAGCGAATCCTGACCTGGCGTCAGGTGTATGAGCTGAAAGAGTTCCCCGAGCACCTCGTGGTCGTCGGTTCCGGCGTCACCGGGGCAGAGTTCGCCAGCGGCTACCTCGAGGCTGGTGTCCCGGTGACCATGGTGTCCTCTCGCGACCGTGTTCTTCCCGGGGAGGACGCGGACGCCGCCGAGGTGCTCGAGCAGGTCTTCACCAAGCGCGGCGGACAGATCGTCAAGCAGGCCAGGGCCTGTGGCGTGCGCCGTGACGGAGAGGACGTGATCGTCTCGCTGCAGGACGGGCGAGAGGTACGTGGTTCGCATGCGCTGATGACCGTCGGCTCGGTGCCCAACTCGGATGGTTTGGGACTGGAATCGGCCGGACTCGCCGTGACCGACAGCGGGCACATCACAGTCGACAAGGTCTCGCGTACGAATATCGCCGGGATCTACGCCGCCGGTGATGTGACCGGGGTCTGGCCGCTGGCCTCGGTCGCGGCTATGCAGGGCCGGATCGCGATCTGGCATGCCCTCGGTGAGGCAGTGTCCCCCATCAAGCTGAAGACCGTGGCGGCCAACGTCTTCACTCATCCCGAGATAGCCACGGTTGGGCATTCGGAAAAGGTCGTCGCCGATCTCGACATGGCTGCCGACACC
>JACCUF010000396.1 GCA_013811975.1 Geodermatophilaceae bacterium
GTCCTGTTTGTCGTACCTCTTGGAGGCGCGGAGCTTCGTCTCGGCAATTGCCAGGTCCAGCCGAAGGGATGCCCGCTTCACCAAGCGGTTCCTCGTGGTCAGCCCCGGCATCACGATCCGGGACCGGCTGCGCACATTGAGCCGTTACGCCTGGTCGGAGTCATGCGTTCGGTTGTCACGACTCTCCTACTCCTTGTCGGGTCCGACGTGAGCCCCGACGCCGGCGTGCACGCCTTCGTTCGCGTCTGTAGGCGGGCTCAGGCTGGATCTGGTCGAACGACGATCTCGGCCAGGGATCTGTTGAACGACCGGAGCCGTCGCAGCGCGAGTTCGTCGACGTCGCTGCCCCCGGCATGTAGGACCTGCTTGATGGCCCGGTAGGTGGCCGCGTTGAGTCCACATCGTCGGCACGCCTCGAGGTGCTCATCGATGCGACCGGCTGTACGTTCGTCGGCCTCACCGTCTAGGTATCGCTGCAGCGCGCGTGAGGTCCGGTAGCAGCGGACAACATCGGGCAGCGTCATCAAGCTCATGGTCGGCTCCGTTTGGGTACGAGCCCGGCGGCAACCAGGCTGGTTCGGATGCGGGCTCGGGCACGGTGCAGACGGCTCATCACCGTGCCCCTGGGGACCCCGAGCGCCTCGGCGGCCTCGGCGTAGGTGAGACCGTCGACGTCGACGAGTTGGACAACGACCCGGTGCATGGTGGGCAGTGCGGCCAGGGCTTCGCAGACGACTGCTTCGAACTGTGCATCGACCACCACATCTTCGGCACTCCTGGCGTCGCCGGCCCCGTCTAGCAGACCGACCTCCTGCTCACCCTCCGACAGCAGCGACGGGATCCGGACGCGAAGTCGGTTGCGGTGAGTGTTGCGCAGGATGGTCAGCAGCCAGGCCCGCGGGTAGGCGCCGTCGAAGCGATCGATGGCACGGTAGGCCCGAACAAGCGTGTCCTGGACCAGATCCTCGGCATCGGCCCGCTGTCCGGCAAGGGTCAGGGCGACGCGGTAGAGGATAGGGATCTCGGGCTCCACGTACTGGGCGAACCTGACCGCGCGGATAGTGCTGTCCGCGCCGTCCGAGCCGTCAGAGCGGTCGGGGACCACGGCCGGCACGTCGGTCACATGAGTCTCAACCCGGATTAGGTGGGGAACGATTCCCTTGACGTGGAATCCGTGGGCGCCAACGCCGTACAACGGCACCCTGACTGCAGCGCGTCGCGGCCAGGCGTCGCCGGGTGGAAGCACTTTCCAACGGGCCGGGTTACCGATCCATGGCCACCCTCAGTGGATCGACCCTGGATTCCGATGAGGCTCTTGGCTTCCGTGGGGCGACACTCGATGACGCAACGGTTGACCTTCACCCGGGTTGGCGAGGATGGCTATATCGACACCGAGACGGGGTCGGTGTGGAATATCTTCGGCCTGGCCGTCAGTGGGCCGCTGGCCGGTTCCCAACTCGATCCGGTGGACCACACCGACACGTTCTGGTTCGCCTGGGCGGCCTTTCATCCGGACACCCGCATCGCCGATGTGGGCACTTGATACATGCCTGAAGGAGACGTGCGACAGCGGAACCGGCGTCGACTGCCGTGATCGAAATGCTGTGGCGGCCCGGCTGCCCGTACTGCTCGCGGCTGCGTCGCGGCCTGGCCAGGGCCGTTATCGACACCGTCGAGCGCGACATCTGGGCTGACCCGGCAGCCGCTGCCCGGGTGCGCTCTGCTACCGGCGGGGACGAAACGGTCCCGACGGTAATCGTCGGGACTCAGGCACTGGTGAACCCGTCGGTGGGCATGGTGGTCGCCGCGGTACGAGCGGAGTTCCCCGACGACGCGCAAGCACTCGTCGGCGCTGTGAGCCCTGGCGCTCGGCCGCAGGCCGGCGGGCCAGGCTGGACCGCGGCTGTGGGTCTGGTGTGGCTGCTCCTCGCACTGTGGCGGCCGACCACTACCTGGCATCTGGCGCCGGTGCTGCTGGCCGGCGCGTGGCCATGGGTGACCGCGTGGGACCTTCGCGCCGGGGACCGCTCGGGCGCGGCCCGCCTCGTCCTGGCAGGGACGGTCGGGTTCGCCGCGTCCGTCCTTGTGACCGTGGGACTGTCTCAGGCCGATCTGATGCGCGGGCCTACGCTCCTTTCCTTTCCCAGTCCGATCAGCGAGGCGTTGGTCCTGGCCGGGGCAGTCGTTGTGCTGATCGTGCTGGCGGGGCTGCTCAAACTCCTTCGGACGGCCGCAGTTGACTAATCCCATGACCGGCCGCACGCTCGTCCCCCAGACCCTTGGCCAACGCAGTCGCCAGCGGCTGCTGACACCCGGAAGGCCGACCATTGGCTAAGGAACTCACCGGGCCGGCAACGGCCTCGGTACCCGCGACCCGACGTTGGCGTTGGGTGCCGGTCCTGGTTGGCGCGATCGTCGTGTCCCTGGCCGGCGACCCGGCGGGAGTGTTGCCGTTCTACGCCACACCG
>JACCUF010000435.1 GCA_013811975.1 Geodermatophilaceae bacterium
CGTACAAACTCCACGAGCCTCGGCACACTTCGCCAGCGGGTTGATCGCCGCCGGGTGTGACGTGGTGACGGTGCAACGAGCCATGGCCACGCGTCTGCCACGCAACAGGGCTCAGTAGGCCGCTGACCTGCACAAACGCAATCAATCAGTAGTACCAGGGACAGGATCCGAGCGTTTTCGTCGAGTGCCGAAAACTCCCGAAAAGTGCCGCTGACCTGCGGAAACGCGGTGCTTGATTGTTGAACGACGTTGGCTGTTGTGGGCCGTTTTTGGACCTCGTGCGGACTGTTTGCGGACCGCTGGGCGCCTCTGGCCGGCCCCGAACCTACCCGCTCACCGCACCTCGTCGCCGAGGGTCGGCCGGCTCCTCAGATCTGGTCCGCGAGCCCCCGGGTCAAGGCATCGATCACGTCACGCCGACGGCGATCTTGCTCCATCCACCGCGGCCCCGTGCTCAACGTGAAGTTCCTGACCAGCATCTCCAGATCGCCGGGCCAGCGTTCAAGCAGTTCACCGAGCCGCTCCGACCCGACAGCGTCCGCGACGTCCCAGCCCAACAGGCGGGCGGCAGCACACGCGAGGTCCACCCCCTCGTCCACGAGGACTCGCTGACCATCAGGGGTGTCATACAGCCGGTCCGCCACCCCCGGCGACTCCGAGTACCAGTACGCGACCAGGGCGAGGTCGTTCGCGTCCTTTGGCTCGCCCCACTGCGATCGATCTAGCCAGGCAGCCAATTTCGCCGCCGCATAGCCCGCAATGGTCGGGATCCGAATGGTGACTGCCGAGGTCAGGTCGAGAGGCAGCGACCGGCTGAAGATCTCCTCGAATGCCCAGACGCTCATCGTCTCGTCCCGAGTCGGTGGCCCGACGATTCCCTTGGGGTCCTCCAAGTCGCCGAATGGCAGGAGGTCCACTATCTGGCTACCGATCTCGAACCGGATGCCGGTGTTCCCGACCCGCGGAAATGTGGCTGCCAGGATCTCGTAGGTCTCCCACCCTGAGAGAGCCAACGCCAAGTCGACGTCCCGGGTCGCCCGGGTTCTGAAGTCATGTCCGAGCGCGACCTGGAAGACGTCGCGGCACCACGCACCCACCAACATCACCCGATCCGCTGACAGGTCTGGTGCGCACTCCACTGCCACCTGCACGACCTGTGCGATCGGGTCGAGGAAACCCTCAGAGATCCTGCTCAAGTTGAGCAATGCGGCCTCTCCAATCTGGAGCAACGCTGCGTACCCGTGGATCATCGCTGGCCATCAGGTCGGCGTACACCAGCACGACCGGGGCTGTGCGCAGCCCGACCAGCGGCTCGTCGTCGTCGTGCGCCGCATCCGGCGGGGTCGTCCAGAACTTGCGTCCCACCGTGATGTTCGGACGTCCATCCGAACGCCACCTGTTCTTGACGGGCAAGTGGGGATCGAGGTGGTCGACATAGATCGTCAAGGTCGCTGGATGCACCAGGTCATCGGCCGCAGCCTCGCCGGAGAGCAGAGCTCCGAGGAAGAGCGGGTCCTCGGCATTGACCGTCGCAACTCCGTCGGTCGACCCGCGATACTTCGCCAGGACCAGCTTCCGCGCCAGCCCGCTCGGAAAGGCGGCGACCCACAGATCCAGGAGTTCGCTCTGGCCACGGTGACCGCCTGGACCGAACCCCGCCTCGCGCAGCAGCGCCAAGGTGTTGTTGGCCTGACCAAGTGACACCCCGGCCGCCTGGGCCACTTGACGCTGGGACTGTTTCCAGAGCCGGGGCCATTGCAGAAGGGCAAACCCGACTTGGGCCCGCGCCGCGCTGAACAGGTTCCCCCCGGACGTGTCAGGTCCTGGCGGCAGGTCGCCTGACGGCCGGCGCCCCCGGACGTCCACGAGCACATCGCCGAACTGGATCCAGGCGTTGCCCGCGACGTCGACGTACTGGATGCCAGCGCGACGGAACGAGTCAGCAGATCGCGCCGAAACGAGGGCAGTCCCGAGCAGTGGGGCAAGATCCTGTGCGGCGCGCTGGCGCTCAGAACCGACCGTCGCCATAGTCGCTCCGCGCTTCAGCTCCCACGCGTACACCTGACGCGAACCACCGCGCGTGAGCTCGACGGTCAGGTCCAGAGCATGGGCGTCGTCCGCGTCAGGGCTCAGATGGACGTGCAGGCCAAACCCTTCGAGCTGCTCCACCAAGGGGGCAAGCAAGTCATGCATGGGAATACTCCGTTCATGGTTCGCATCAGTTCAGAATAACTGAACGCGTCCCAAAACTGAACGATCGACATCCCCTACCGGCTACAGGGTGGCTGGTTGCCCAGATCTCACGGCACCCGCCAACGCTCGCTCGGCAGTCCCCACTCGAGTCTTACAGGCCGCCTTCGGACCTCTTGCGGACTGTTGCGGGCGCCGCATGCCGGGCCCGGCCGCCGTGGCCGCTGGTCCCGGCCCCTCACGTCCTACAGCAATACCTCGCTAAGAACCCGCGCGGCGACCTCTGCCACGCCAACACCGGCGACGACCCCTTACCTCTGGCGACCAATTCTCGACGCGCTGTCGAATCGGGCTGCCGCAGTTCGTGGAGAAGGTGAAGGCTGACCATTGGGATCCGCACAATCAGAAGGAGCAGCGATGGCCGAGTACTTGATCTACTTCAACCAGCAGTGGGTAGGCGACCACACCGAGGAGTGGTTTCGTGGGCGCGGGCCGCTGGCGATGGCGGTCGTGGCCGAGATGAAGGCCGCCGGCGCGTGGGTCTTCGCTGGCGGTCTGGAGGAGGAGGACGGCCCCGTCTTCAGCGCCGACCCCACCAGTGGCACCGTGATGATCACCGACGGACCATTCGTTGAGACCAAAGAGTTTCTGGGTGGGTTTGCGGTGGTAGAGGTGGCCGATGACGAGGCCGCCAAGATGTGGGCGGGCAAGCTCGCGGAGGCATGCGGCTGGCCCCAGGAAGTTCGACGCTTCAAGCCGCAGCCTCAGGCCCAGTGATCGGACGGCAAACAGCCTCAGGGGTCGCCGCCGCGGGCCTATATCGCTGTCGATAACTTCTGGTTACGCTGTGATCGTGGACATCCGAGAAGAGCGGCGGGCTGCTGGTCTGAGCCAGTCACAGCTGGCACGGGCTGCCGGCGTTCCGCAGCCGAATCTGTCGGCGTACGAGAACGGCCGCCGGATTCCCTCTCCGGAAGTGCTCGAACGGATCAAGCGCGCGCTCGCGGTCCGACCC
>JACCUF010000451.1 GCA_013811975.1 Geodermatophilaceae bacterium
GGTCACCACGGCCACCGGCTCCCCGGTGGAGATCGAGGCAGCAACATCGGCCAACTCGGGAAAGGTCTTCTGTGACACCGGCTCCACAAAGACGTCGAGAATCCCGCCGCAGGTCAATCCCACGGCGAACGCGTCGTCATCGCTCACGCCGTACCGACGAAGCAGCACCTTGCCGGACTCCACCGATCCGACAGCCTCTTCGTACACCGCGCCTTCGACACATCCGCCAGAGACGCTGCCCACAGCCGTACCGTCCGGCCCAACCAACATCGATGCACCAGCCGGTCGCGGTGCCGACCGCCAGGTGGCGATCACCGTGCCGACGCCGACCGTCTCCCCCGCGTTCCACCAGCTGAGCAGGTCGTCCATCACTTCACGCATCGGCGATCTCCTCGGCGAGTTCCTCGAAGGCGGCCAGGCTGTGACCGGACACGAAGGAGTCAACGTAGGGCAGTGCGGCTGCCATTCCGCGGGTCAACGGCTCGTACCCGTCGCGGCCCTTGTGTGGGTTGACCCAGATGACCCGATGCGCCAGCCGGTGCAGTCGTGACATCTGCTCGGCGAGCAGCTCCGGATCGCCGCGCTCCCAGCCGTCACTGGCCAGGATCAGCACCGCGCCTCTGGCCACGCCGCGCTGGCCCCAGCGGTCGAGGAATGCCTTGAGCACCTCACCGAGCCGGGTGCCACCGCTCCAGTCCGGGATTGCCGCACCGCTGGCAGCCAGCGCCTTGTCCGGGTCACGCAGCCGCATCTCCCGGGTGACCCGGGTCAGCCGGGTGCCGACTGTGAAGACCTCGGTGGAGCCCTGCTGCGCGCGGGTCAACGCGTGGGCGAAACGCAACAGGGCGTCGGCGTACGGCGACATCGAGCCACTCACATCGAGCAGCGCGACGACCCTCCTCGGTCGTTGTCGGGCCTTGCGCCGGGACAGGGAGACGATCTCGCCGCCGTTGTGCAGCGCGCGCCGTACGGTCCGGGCGACGTGGACGTTGCCTCGATTGGACGGGGTACGGCGCCGGGATCTACGCATCGGGGGGTGCGGCGTGAGCAGGGCAAAGAGGTGCTGTAACTGCTCGCGTTCCTCGGGTGTGAGCTGCCCGATGTCGCGATGCCGCAGGACCTCCTCGCCGCTGGCCGCCGCCGCGACATCGGGAGCGTCCTCGCCGCTTTCCTGGCTGTCGGTGTTGCTGACCCCCAGGGATGCTGAGGCAGCCAGTCTCTTCCTGGGTTGCCCACTGGTCTGCACCTGGCGAGGCGCCTCGCCGGCGAAGTAGGAGGAGAAGGCAGCGTCGTAACGCTGCACGTCGTCGTGACTGCCGCACAGCGTCAGCCGACCCGACCAGTAGACGTGGGAGGGATCAAGGACGTCCAGATTCCCGATCGCCCGGACCATCGCCTGGACCCGGTCGGGGGAGGCGTGGACACCGCTGTGTCGCAGGGTCCGTGCGAAGCCGGTCACCGTCTCGACGACGTCGCGGACCACCGCGGACGCTCCGTCATGGGACATGGATCCAAGTTTGCCACTCGCCCGGCGTCAAACTTTGGTTAAATCCACTGCTCCCACTTATAACTAAACCCCCCGTTTGGTTATAAGCTCGCTGAATGGATGCAAGCAACTTTGTAGCTCCAGACTGGGGCCGAGCGGTATCCACAGGCGGCCAGGACTCATACGTGACGTTCGTTCCCGCAGATCTGCCGCGGCGTCTGATCCTCGAACCCGCGACCGTCACCGCCCTCTCCAATGCTGACAGCAATCTCGGCCGACTCGCTGGCGTGGGCCGCATTCTTCCGCAGCCACATCTGCTGCTCCTGCCCTATCTGACGATGGAAGCAGTGGCGAGCTCACGAATCGAAGGAACGCAGGCTTCGGTATCTGATGTCTTCGAGGCACGCGCAACTGGCGGTCGGACCAGCGCCGACGTCAGAGAGGTCAGCAACTACATCCGAGCCCTTGATCATGGCATCGAACGATTGGCGACCCTTCCGTTGAGCACACGCCTCATCCGGGAGATGCACAAGATACTTCTCACCGGAGTCCGTGGGCAGGAACAGACGCCGGGCGAGCTGAGGGTCTCGCAGAACTGGATTGGAACAGCTAAACCGGCCAGCGCCCTGTTCGTGCCGCCCACCGTGGATCAGATGAAGCCGGCACTCTCTGCATGGGAGTACTACATCCACGACGACAAGCCCGAGTTGCCGTTGCTCATCAGGACGGCGCTCCTGCACTACCAGTTCGAGACGATCCACCCCTTTCTTGATGGCAACGGCCGCCTCGGCCGGCTTTTCGTCGTCCTTTATCTGATGGAGCGGGAGGCGATTCCAGCGCCCTTGCTCCCGCTATCAGCTGCGCTCGAACGGCGTCGAGAGGAGTACTACGAGCGGCTGCAGGCCGTACGTGAACGGGGCGAGATCCAAGAGTGGCTGCGATTCTTTTTGAACATCATTTCCGACACCGCGGTCGATTCCATCATCAGGGCGGAGCGGCTCGTCGACCTTCGTGAGCGATACCGCTCATCGCTGGCAGGCTCCAGATCTCGCGCAGCCGAGGTCGTCGACTTGATCATGGGGTCCCCCGTCATCACCACACGGCAGGTTACGGATGCCCTGGGCGTCTCGCTGGTCTCAGCGGGAAACCTCTTGCGTCAGTTGGAGGGACACAGAATCCTCGAATCGGAAGTCCGAGGTCAAGGAACGGCGACGATATGGCGTGCGCTGGAGATTCTCGCCGCCGTTAACGACTAGAACTGCCGACCGTTTCTAGCGCGTGCGGATTCCTGCGGTCAGCCGCCGAGGAGAGCGGCCAGGCCCAACGTCTTGATCCGGTCGGCGTCCTCGCGGTACTTCAGCACCGCGCCGAGGGTGGCCGCGGCCCGCTCGGGATCGATCTCGCGGGCTCCCAGGACATGCAGCGCGGTCGCCCAGTCCATCGCCTCGGCCACACCCGGTGGCTTGAGCAGATCGGCCTGGCGCAACTTGCCGGTCGCCCGGGCTACGTCGGAGGCCAATTGAGCCGTGATGTGGGGCAACCGGGTCCGCAGGATCGCCACCTCGCGCTCGTAGGTCGGATGGTCCAGCCAGTGGTAGAGGCAGCGTCGCTTCAGCGCGTCGTGCACCTCCCGGGTCCGGTTGGACGTGAGCACGACCAGCGGCGGTATCTCAGCGTGGATCGTGCCGATCTCGGGGATCGAGATGGTGAAGTCGGACAGCATCTCCAGTAAGAAGGCCTCGAACTCGTCGTCGGCGCGGTCGATCTCGTCGATCAGCAGGACGCTGGGCGAGTCCTCCAGCGCTTGCAGCAATGGCCTGGCGACGAGGAAACGGCGGTCGTACAGGCTCGCCTCGAGTTTGTCCGCATCATCGGTCAGCCCTGCGGCCTCGGCTGCCCGTAAGTGCAGCATCTGGCGGGGAAAATCCCAGTCGTAGAGCGCCTGGCTGGCTTCCAGTCCCTCATAGCACTGCAGGCGGTAGAGCGGCCGCCCGGTCGCCTGCGCCAGCGCCGTGGCCAGCGCGGTCTTGCCGACGCCCGCCTCGCCCTCAGTGAACAGCGGGCGCCCCATCGCCAGGGCGAGGTAGGCGGCGGTCGCGATGCCCTCATCGGCGAGATAGCCGGTGCCCTCCAGCGCGTCACGGACTTCGTCGGGGCTGGACCAGCTCCTTCCTTCGCTCACCTGGCGAGCATGCCACGCACTAGTTTCAAAGACGCCTTCGTCGTGGCGTGGAATGGGCGCGGTGGTTGGGGGGTTGACTTGGCCTGGCTCACGGGTTCGCCTTCACCCGGGAGGCCAGACTCGACGCCTACGCACGGCGGTTCCTCGCTGCTGGTTTGGCGGTCCTGGTCTTCGACTATCGGCACTTCGGGGCCAGCGAGGGTCAGCCACGCCAGTTGATGGACATCGGCAGACAGCTCGGGGATTGGCGGGCCGCGATCACCTACGCCCGCGGCCTGGCCGGTATCGACGGGGACCGGGTCGCCCTGTGGGGAACCTCGTTCAGCGGTGGGCACGTCGCGGCGCTGGCCGCTGCCGACCAACAGATCGCCGCGGTGATCAGCCAGGTTCCGTACTCCGGTCTCGACGGCCGCGGTGGGCTGCCTCGACCGGTGTTCCTGGGACGGATGATCGCGGCCGCCGTACGGGATGAGCTGCACGGGCGCCTGGGTATGCGGCCGGCGTTCCTGCCGCTGGTCGCCGAGCCTGGATCCGGGGTCTTCGCACCGTTCGTCGAGCGCGGTGCGACCGCAGCCCTGCTGGATCTGTTCCCGTCCGGCTCCGGGTGGCCCAACCGGTTCACCCCTCGGGTGATGCTGCGGCTGCCGCGCTATCGACCGTTCGACACCGCGGACCGGATCAGTTGTCCGTGGCTGGTGCTGGTCTGCGACGACGACGCGGTCACCCCGGCCGATCAGGCCGCCGCGCTGGCCAGCCGCGCTTCGCGGATGGAGCTTCGACGCTTCCCGGTGGGGCATTTTGCGGTGTACCACGGGGAGTGGTTCGAGCGGGCGGTCGCCGTACAGACCGAGTTCTTATGCCGCCACCTGGTCCTGACTCAACCGTCATAGGCGCGCGGGGTCAGGTCGCGTCGCGTTGTTCGAAGCCGAACCGTTCGCCGTCCTCGGCCCAGGGCTTGCTCTGATTGCCGTACGCCGGGATCCCCCCGGCATCGCGCAGCATCTTCGCAACGTGCATCAGGTTCCAGGTCATGAAGGTGGTGTTGCGGTTGGTGAAGTCGTTCTCCGGGCCCCCGCTGCCTTCGTCCAGATACGAAGCTCCGGGCCCGATCTCGCCGATCCAGCCGGCATCGGCTTGGGGCGGGATCAGATAGCCGATGTGTTGCAGGCTGTAGAGGATGTTGGACGTGCAGTGCTTGACGCCGTCCTCGTTTCCGGTGATCAGCGCCCCGCCGACCTTCCCGTAGAAGGCGTATTGGCCAGCCTCATTCAGTTCTGAGGAGTGGGCGTAGAGCCGTTCGATGATCCGCTTGGTGATCGAACTGTTGTCCCCCAGCCAGATGGGACCACCGATCACCAGGATGTCCGCGGCCCGTACCCGCTCGAAGATGGCGGGCCACTCATCGGTGTCCCAGCCGTGCTCAGTCATGTCCGGATGAGTGCCGGTCGCGATGTCATGGTCGACGGCGCGCAACTGGTCCACCTCGACCCCGAACTTCGCCATGATCGCGGCGCTGATGTCGATCAGTCCCTGAGTGTGTGACCGCTCGGGCGACCTGGTCAGGGTGCAGTTGATGTACATCACCCGGAGCCCGGTGAAGTCGTACCCAGCGGAGTCGTACGGGGTCATAGCGCGAGATCCTCCCCTAGTCAGCTCGAAGCCAGCGACTCGTGGTGCCTGCGCACATGGCAGAGCCCGGGTCGTGGGACCCGGGCTCCGTCAGATGCGGCCACCTATGAGGGCGGCGGTCAATCTCTAGTTCTTGAAAGCGTCCTTGACATTTTCGCCGGCGTTCTTCAGATCAGCCTTCGACTGGTCGTTACGGCCCTCGTTCTCGAGACGCTCGTTGTCGGTGGCGTCCCCTACGTGCTCCTTGCCCTTGCCGGTGATGTCCTCGGCAGCGTTCTTCATCTTGTCGATTGCACTCATGGTGTCGTCCTCCCACGTCGCAGTGATCGTGCCCATCGCCGTCCATCTTACATCGTAAGTAGCGAATCCACACCAGCTGGCGCCGCTATTCCGACCCGGGCCGGGAGCCGTCCGGTGCGGCTGGGCGTACCACAGGCTCGCCACGTCGGTCGGCTCTGCGGACTGCGACGTACCCAACAGCGGCAAGTACGGCCGCGCTGCTGGCGCCCACCACCTGCACGATGAAGGACCGCTCCGCGCCGATCGAGTCGACGACCGAGCCCGAGATCGAGGCACCGAGCGTGACGCCGAGCGTGATCCCGGTAGTGGTCCAGGACAGGCCCTCCGTCAGGGCCGCTCGCGGGAGCCGGGATTCCACCAAGGACATGCCAGAGACCAGCACCGGAGCGATCGTGGCTCCGGCAAGGAAGGCCAGCCCGGCCAGGACCAGCAGCGAGTTGACCAAGAGGAATCCCGACGCGGCCACGCCGAAGGCCAGCGTGGTGAAGAGGAACCGTCCGGCCAGTCCGCGGCGCCAGGCCACGGCGCCGTAGGCCAGCCCGGCGATGAGACTGCCCGCGGCGTACACGGCCAGGATCACCCCGGACAGTCCGATGTTGTCCTGCTCGTCGGCGTAGGCGACCACAACGACGTCCATGGCGCCGAAGACGGTGCCGACCGCGACGTAGGTGATCGTGACCGAGATCAGGGCCGGGATGAGGACCCCGCGTCGGCCACCCCGGCCTTCGGTCGTACGGGTGACCGGCGGTTCGGTGGCGGTCAGGGTGGCGAACCCCAGCCCGCCGATCAGCCCGATGATGACCGCAGTGAGAAACCCGACGGGCGGGGAGATCGCGGTCGCGAGCAAGGTCACCAGCGGTGGGCCGATGACGAACACGATCTCGTCGACGACCGACTCGAAGGCGAAGGCGGTTTGCCGGGTGGTCGGATCGTCGAGCACGTTCACCCATCGAGCCCGGACCATCGAGCCGATGTTCGGCCCCGAGGCTCCGGTGACCGCGGCCAGGAGGAACCAGGTCCAGATCGGCGCCTGGAGTTCGACGGCCATGACGAAGCCGACTCCTGCCGCGCCGAACAGCATCACGGCCGGCCGCAACACCCGAGCCTGACCGAATCTGTCGACCATCCGGGCCACCTGAGGAGAGATGATCGCGAAGGACAGGGCCAGCACACCGGCGACCGCACCCGCGATGCCGTACCGCCCGGTCTCGCCGGCGACCAGCAGGACAGCGCCGAGGCCGGTCATCGAGATGGGCATCCGGGCCAGGAAGCCCATCGAGGAAAAGGAGAAGGCACCGCTGACGGGCAGCAGTGCCGCGTACGGGCCGAACACCGGGGGGCACCTCCGCGCGGGAGGTTACCCTCGGGTGATGACCATTTCCCTGCCCGGCCTCGTCGGCCGCAGCGGCCTGGCCGACCAGCACGGGCGGGTCGCGACCGACCTGCGGGTGTCGCTGACCGACCGGTGCAATCTGCGGTGTACCTACTGCATGCCACCGGAGGGCCTGAACTGGCTGCCCACCTCGCAGATCCTCACCGACGACGAGATCAACCGGCTGGTCCGGATCGGTGTCGAGGAACTCGGGATCAACGAGATCCGCTTCACCGGCGGGGAGCCGCTGATCCGGCCGGGTCTGGTCGAGATCGTGCGCAAGGCCAAGGCGCTGACCCCTTCACCCGAGGTCAGCATCACGACGAACGCGATCGGCCTCGAGCGCCTTGCCAGGCCGTTGGCCGATGCCGGTCTGGACCGGATAAACGTCTCGTTGGACACCCTGGACAAGCTGCAGTTCAAGCAGCTCACTCACCGCGACCGGATCGAGGACGTCCTGGCCGGCCTGGTCGCGGCCTCGGATGCTGGCCTGACTCCGGTCAAGGTCAACGCCGTACTCATGCGCGGGCTGAACGAGGACCCGGTCCCGCTGCTGGCGTTCTGTCTGGAACACGACTTCGAACTGCGCTACATCGAGCAGATGCCGCTGGATGCCCAGCACGAGTGGAAGCGCGATCAGATGATCACCGCGGAGGAGATCCTCGAGAAGCTGCAGGCTGCGGTGATCCTGACCCCTGACCCGGCGCACCGCGGTAGCGCACCGGCCGAGACCTGGCT